>NZ_MRUJ01000100.1:0-18901 GCF_002099325.1 Frankia sp. KB5
CCGGCCGCAGGCTCCGGCCGCAGGCTCCGGCCGCAGGCTCCGGCCGCAGGCTCCGGCTCCGGCCGTGATCCGGGTGTCCCGAACGGACAACGCCCGGGGCCGTCCGTCTGGAATGTCAGTGAACGCCAAGATCAAGGGATTCATCATGCGATCGGACGTTCGGAACGGTCAGAGCGGCAGGGCATGATGACTGGCGGAGGCGAGAGTTCCGTCCCCGCTGACCCCTGCCCGGCCGATCCCCGTCCCGCCGATCCCCGTCCCGCGGACGGCCCTCCGGAAGGGAGATTGTCATCATCCGCTCCGCCCAGCACCGATTCCTCGCCGCTGCCGCCACCGGCGGCATGCTCGCACTCGGCCTGGGCCTGGCGGCGTGCTCCCGGCACGGCTCCACCCCTCGCCCCTCGTCGCCGACAGCGTCGGGCCCGGGTGGCCCGAACAGCACACTCGCGCAGGCCGGCACGCCCGAGGAGTCCGACGGCCTGTGGGTCCTGCGCGACGTGCCCTACGCGCCGGTCTCGCCGGCACAGCGGCTGGATCTCTACCGCCCCTCCCCGCCGGCCCCGACGGCGGGTGCCGAGGGGGCCCGGGTGGTCCCCGGGACGGTCCTGCCGGTGGTGCTCACGATCCACGGTGGCGCGTTCATGCTCGGCGACAAGCGGGACGACCTGCCGGTGGTCCGGGCACTCGTCCACGCCGGATACGCCGTCGCCAGCCTGAACTACCGGCTGTCCGGGGAGGCGAAGTTCCCGGCCGCGGTCCAGGACGTGAAGGCGTCCGTCCGCTGGCTGCGGGCCCACGCGGGCACCTATGGCCTGGACCCCTCCCGCATCGCCGCGACCGGCGCGTCGGCCGGGGCCTACCTCGCGGTGATGCTGGGCACGACGAGCGGCGTGGCGATGTTCGACGACCCGGATCTCGGCAACCCCGGGGTGTCCAGCGACGTCCAGGCCGTTGTCGACTTCTACGGCCCGGTGAACTTCGCCTCGATGGACGCCCAGCTGCGCACGAACGAGCGGTGCACCGTGGCCGACGCCCAGCACGACCGGCCCCACTCGCCGGAGTCGCGCTTCCTCGGCCGCACCGTGACAGCCGTGCCCCAGCTGGTACGGGTGGCGAGCCCCCTGAACTACCTGAGCCGCGGGCCGCTGCCGCCGTTCCTGATCGAGCACGGGGACGCGGACTGCACGGTCCCCCACCAGCAGTCGCTGGAACTCGCCCACGCGCTGCGCACCGCCGGAGCGCCGGCAGTGGACGTGACGATCGTGCCGGGCGCCGGCCACGGCGGTGCCTTCCCGACCCGGGAACGGATGGGCGTCGTTCTGGCGTTTCTGCACCGCACCATCGGCCGCTGACGGCCGGCACACCACCCGGCGCTCCATCGAGCAACCACCTCTGCGACCTCAGGCCGCGGGCCATCCGGCAGGGTCATGACCCGGCCGCAGGCCCCACCGGCTCACCCCGCGCGTCACGTCGCGGGGGTCACCTTCAGGCGGAACCATGGCGGTGGCGGGGGACACCACGGCGAGAGGGTGATGGCGATGTCGGACACCACGGCACAGCCGGACAGCGCGGCACAGCCGAACAGCGCGGCACAGCCGAACAGCGCGGGGTACGCGCGCCCCGCCGGGCCGGCGGACGCCCGCAACCCCGCCGGGCAGGCCGTCGAGGTGGCGGACGCGGAGTCCGCCGCCGGTGGGATCGTCGTCGGGGTCGACGGTTCACCCGCGTCCGTCGCCGCGATCCGGTGGGCCTGTGACGAGGCCGCCCGGCGCCTGGTCCCGGTGATCGCGGTACTGGTATGGGACGTCATGGGCGAACCGCGGCCGGTCTTCGAGACCGCGGCGAACGCCGACCGCGAGGGTCTGGCGCACGCCGCCACGCGGGTTCTGGACACCGCGCTGACCGCCGCCCGGGTCAGCGATCCGACAGTGCGGATCATCCGGCGGGTCGAGGAGGGCAGTCCCGTCCCGGAGCTGCTGCGGGCCGCGGTCGGCGCGCGGATGATCGTCGTCGGCGAGCGCGGTCACGGGGCCCTGCACMGGCTGGTGAGCGGCTCGGTGAGCCAGGGTGTGGTGCACTATGCCTCCCTGCCGGTCGTCGTGGTACGGCCGGTCGCCCCGGCCGCCGGCGTCGACGACCGGCCGGTGGTCGTCGGCGTGGACGGCTCGGCCCTCTCGCTCACGGCACTACGGTGGGCCGTCGAGGCGGCGATGCTCCGCAAGAGCGCCCTGCACGTCGTGCATGCCTGGCACCTGGACATCCCGATCTACCCGGGGAGCTACGCCGATATCGGATCGGTGCTGGCGGAGCAGGCCCAGCAGACCCTCGACCAGGCCGTCTCCACGATCGTCACCGAGCACGCCGGCGGGCTACCCATCCCCGTTATGAAGGAGACCGTCGCCGATGGCCCCGCCCATGCGCTGCTGCGGGCCTCGGCTGACGCGCAGCTGCTCGTGGTCGGCAGYCGCGGGCACGGCGGCTTCGCCGAACTGCTTCTCGGTTCGGTGAGCCACCAGTGCGTCCTGCACGCGCACTGCCCGGTGGCCGTGGTCAGGTAGCGGCGCGGCCCGTGGTCGGGGAACCGGCACGGTCCGTCCGGCGAGATCGATCAGCCGACGCCAGCCGGCGTTGGGATGCGGGGGCGCAGCGTGYTCAGCAGGCCGAGGACCCGGTCGGCCAGGTCCTGCTCTCCCCCGCCGGCCGATCCAGCTGATCCGGCGGTGTCCCACGAGCCGAGCAGGAAGGACGGAGTCAGGCGGACGTAGAGCTGGATCGCGGTAACCCCGGGCTGCACATATGCGGCGATCTGGTCGCGGCACTGCTCGGGCGTGCCGTGGATGAACAGGGCGTCAATGACCTCATCGGGTAGTGCCCGGGCGGCACCACGCTGGTCCCCGGCGGTCCAGCGCTCGTGGGACTCGGCGAGCCGTTCGCCGTTGCCGAGCCATTCGTGGAAGGCATGGTAGGGGGTCTGGTTGAGGATCCAGGTGAGGAACGGCCGGCTGTCGCGGCGGGCGACGTCCGGATCGGCGTTCGGGCTCACGAAGACCTTCACCACCAGCTCCTTGCCCGCTGGCTGCGGTCCGACGACGGCGCGGACCTTGATCAGATCTTCGGGGGACAACAGATTGGTGACGGCACCATCCCCCTCGGTGAAGCCGAGCTTGAGCATGCCGGGCCGCAGCGCTCCCAGGATGACCTTCGGCGTCTCGATCGGAGGATTCGGTATGGCGAAGCCGCGGATCGCGAACGTGTCGAAGGCGCCGGAGACCACCTCGCCGCGCAGCGCCCGGGTGAGGAAACGAAGCGTGTCCCGGGTCCGGCGGAAGGGCTCGTCGAACGGGATGCCGTTGAGGTCGGTCACGTGGGCGGGCACCGACGAACCGATGCCAAGGACAAGCCCGCCGAACGTCAGATCGGCCAGGGTCGCCGCGGTCTGGGCGAGCACCGCCGGGCCGCGGGTGTGGACGGGCACGATCGCGCTCGCCAGGCGCACCCGGGGATCCCAGGCGGYGGCGACCRCGAGCGGGGTGAACGCGTCGATGCCGCCGCCTTCGGCCGTCCACACGTCGCTGTAGCCAGCGTCAGCGAGTCCCGTGACGATGCGTCGATGGTCCCGCAGCGGAATGCCGGGCAGAGGAAGGGTGACACCGAAGCGCGGAGTGGTCACGGGAGTACCTCACGGGTGGTCGACGGTGTTCGGTCAGATGGTCGTCGCGGAGACGGAGGACGAAGGACGGAGGACGAAGGACGGAGACGGAGGACGAAGGACGGAGACGGAAGGGCGGGAGTTCCCGCGCCCGTAAGCTCAGGCCGGGGGGCGCCGGCCCCAGGCCGCGATGATGCTGGGCCCGAGGTCGAGGAAGTCGGGATCGGCGAGCAGGGCCAGGGCCGAGTCGAGATCGGCGCGGGTGAGCAGGCCGCTGGCGACAAGGTAGTCGGCGGACTGGCTGAACGTCGCACGCCACAGGCGCCCGATCTCGTTGGAGCCGCCAACCGGGTAGTACGTGGCGTGCAGACCGGMGTCGACCAGGCCCGCTCGGGTCAGCGGCGCCGGCAGCGTTCGCCCCCACCACAGGTCCGACCCGATCGACGACGCCATTGCCTGGCCGATCGCCTCGAAGGCGTGCCGGAATTCGTCGTGCGGTGACGAGTCAACCGGGGACARCACGAGATCCTCAGTGACCAGCCAGCCGCCCGGGGCCAGCCAGGAGACTAGCCGCCGCAGCACCTCCTCACGTTCGGGGATGTGCATGAGGACGGTGCGGGCATGGATGAGGTCGAAGGAGCCCGGCTCGAAGTCGTGGGTGCGCACGTCCGCTTGGACGATCCGCAGGTTCGACCGGCCGGTGTCGTCGAGGAAACTCGTGCTCACGTCGACCGCGGTCACCTCCCCGCCGGGGAACCGGTCGGCCAGCCAGTAGGCGACCGAACCCGCACCGGCACCGATTTCCAGGAACCGCCCTCCGTCTGCGATTCCCCGCGCCTCRAGAACGGCGTGCGTGGCCGGGTCCACCTGTGATTCCAGCAGTTGCAGCCGACCGAGTTCCGTGGAGATGTCGTGGCTGAGGATGCCCTGGACGTATCCGACCGACGTGTCGGGCTCGGAACGCTGTGCAGCGATCACGTCTCGCGCCGGCGCCAAAGCCGCATCGAATTCCGTTGTACTGGTCATCGTCTCCCCTGGGCATGGTTCTGGGCCGGCTCCGGGCGGTCGCAGCCAAGTCCCAGACCGGTTGCGGACCAGCTCCGGTCCGGCACGGCGGTACCGATGTCTGTGCGGTTTCCACCGTCGTACCTGGTTTCCACCGTCGTACCTGGTTTCCACCGTCGCGGCTTCCACTGCCGCGAACAGTTTCCGCGTCCCGGCCCGCGACCCATTCCAGTCGGCTCGCGGCGGCGGGTCCAGAGGCATCACGGTGCTGTTACCAGTACTAACAGGATGTCGACTATGGACGCAGAAAGCTACCTTGACCCCACACGAACACGATGCCTAATTTCAAAACTCATGGCACGGAACTCGGCGCTTGGCGCGAGCCCGTGATGCACGATGGCGGACCGTCAGTACGTCGGATCGGTTGACATACCTCGGCTGGGGAGAAGCAGATGACGCAGACCGTCACGGCACAGGCGGCCCGACTCGGCGGATACGACGACGCCAGCCGGCTTCGGCAGGCTCAGGACACCGACTGGGTGCTCGGGTTCGCCGATCCGACCGCCCGGTCCGTCGCCGATCTCGGCTGCGGCATCGGTTCCCTGCTCGCCGCGGCGCTCGACCGCCTGCCCGACGCCGTCGACGCCCTGGGCCTGGATCGTGAGGAGTCCCGGCTCGCCGAGGCTCGACGCAAGCTCGCCCCCTACGCGACCCGGGTACGGTTCCGCTTCGTCCAGGCCGATCTGCGCCGGCCCCCGCAGCTGGCCGACGATGCGGGTTCCACGGCGTTCGACCTGGTCACCCTCACCGCGGTCCTGCACTGGATCCACCCTGACGAGGAGCAGCTGGTGCGGTGGATCTCCATGCGACTGCGACCCGGCGGCGCCTTCCTGCTCACCACCCACCATCCCGAGCACGACGAGTACGGGTTCGGTGGCAGCGACGACCTCGCCCGGCAGGCCCTGGTCCGCCTGGGCCATGCGGCCGAGGACGTACCCAGGCTGCTGGCGGCGGCCGGGATCATTCCGATCGCCGTACGCACCCTGTCCGTGGACGACACCGCGACCCTGCTCGACGCGTACTTCGACATCGACGGCGTCGACGAACGCCCGGCACTCGTGCGGGCCGCGAGCGGCGAAGAGTACCAGCGGTTCCACGCGGCGACCTTTGGCACCTACTACAGCCGGCTCGTCGGTGCGGATCGCCAGGAGGACTATTTTCGGGCGATCGGGGAGGTCGCGCAGCACCGCCTCGACACCGACGGGCACATTACCCAGATGCCGGTACGGCTGTGGCGCTGTCGGCCACGGGCGTCCCGGCCTGCGGAGACGGCCCGGCCTGCGGAGACGGCCCGGCAGCCGATAGGGGGGTAGGCGGTGCGGGGAGCCGGGGCACCGCGGCGAGCAGCCGTACGGTGTAGGGGTGCCGGGGGGCGGTGAAGACCGTCTCCACCTCCCCGGACTCGACGATCCGCCCGTCGTACATCACCAGGACCCGGTCGCTGAGGTGCCGCACGACGCCGAGGTCGTGAGAGACGAAGACCATGGCCAGACGGTGGGTCCGGCGCAGGTCGACAAGCAGGTCCAAGACCTGGGCCTGGATGGACACGTCGAGCGCGGATACCGGTTCGTCGCAGATCAGCACCTGCGGTTCCACGGACAGCGCCCGGGCGATGGCCACCCGCTGCCGCTGGCCGCCGGACAGCTCGACCGGTCTGCGCCGTAGTTCCCGCGCGGAGAGCCCCACCTGTTCCAGCCGTCGGACGGCGGCGTCGCGGCGCTCGGTCCGCGCGACCCCACCCACCCGCAGCGCCTGCGTCAGGATCCGGCCCACCGTCAGTCGTGGGTCGAAGGAACCCAGCGGGTCCTGGAAGATCGCCTGGATCTGCCGACGGCGTGGTCGGCGCTCACGCTCCGACACCGAGCTGCCCCGGCCGCCCCCAGGATCCGACGGACCGACCCAGGGAACGCCGCCGAGCAGCACCTCACCCGCGTCGGGTTCGGTCAGACCCAGCATGATCCGGGCGAGCGTCGTCTTCCCCGAACCGGACTCGCCGACGAGCCCGAGGGTCTCCCCGCGGCGCAGCGCGAAGGAGACGTCCCGGACCACCTCGCGTCGCTCTCCGTCCGTCGTCCGGAACGCCTTGCGCAGTCCCGTCGCCCGCAGAAGGATCTCGGCGCCGGTCGAGCCGCCCGCGTCGAGCCCGGCAGACGCGAGCCCGGCTTCGTCGACGGGTCCGGCCAGCCGGCTGCCCCTGGTCCGTGCGGAGGGCACGGCGGCAAGCAGCTCGCGGGTATAGGCGTGCGTGGGATCGCCCAGCACCCGCTCGGTCGGGCCACTTTCCAGGATCACTCCGTCGCGCAGCACGGCGACCCGATCGGCGAGCCGGGCAACGACCGCCAGGTCATGGCTGATGAGCAGCAGTCCCATCCCGCTCGCACGCAGACCGGCGAGCAGATCGAGGATCCGGGCCTGGACCGAGACGTCGAGAGCGGTGGTCGGCTCGTCGGCGATGAGCAGGTCCGGGGTGCCGGCCAGCGCCGCGGCGATCAGCACCCGCTGGCGCAACCCGCCGGAGAGCTGGTGCGGGTACTGCCGGGCACGGACCTGTGGATCAGGAATGCCGGCCCGCGCCAGCAGCGTCACGACGCGGGGGCCACGTTCGGCTCGCGCGACCGGGCCATGCGCCCGCAGCGCCTCGTCGACCTCCTGCTCGACCCGCCGCAGCGGATCGAGGGAGCCGAGGGCGTCCTGGAGCACCAGGCCGATCCGGCGGCCACGCAGGGCGCGCCATTCCCGGTCCCGCAGCCCGATGAGGTCGGTCCCGCCCAGGCGCAGCCGCCGGGCCTGGACCGTCGCGCCCGCTCCGGCGAGTCCGACGAGGGCGCGGGCGGTCACGCTCTTACCCGATCCGGACTCGCCCACGAGGGCCACACACTCCCCCGCGCCGACATCGAAGGAGATTCCCCGCACCGCCTCGACGGCCCGAGCGCCCCGGCCGAAGGAGACCCGCAGCCCGTCGACGGTCAGCAGGGTCGCGGACGGCTCCTTCGCCCCCCGCCCGCTCGGAGGTATCGAACCAGGGGGCTCCGACCCCAGCGGTGCCAGGTTCGGCGATGCCACGTTTGGCAGTGCCAGGTTCGGCGGTGCCAGGTTCGGCGGTGCCGGCGGTGAGAGCTGCGGCTGGTCGTTCACGGAGTCCGTCCCTCCACCCGCAGGCGGGCATGGCGGCCGAGCACGGTCACGGCGACGACCGTGGCGGCGATCGCCGCCCCGGGGAACACCACGACCCACCAGGCGGTGTCGATGACGCCCCGGCCGTCGGCGAGCATCGCCCCCCACTCGGGGGCCGGCGGCTTCGTACCGAGGCCTAGGAAACTCAACGCCGAACCGGAGATGATCGCCGTCCCGATGCCGACGGTGGCCAGCACGAGCAGCGGTCCGAGCGTGTTCGGCACGATGTGGCGCAGCATGATCACCGGCCGGGGCAGGCCGAGCGCCACCCCGGCGTCGACGAACCCGGCATGGCGGACGACGAGGGCACGCGACCGCACAACCCGCGCGTAGCTGGGGACCGCCGCGATGCCGATGGCCACCGCCGCGTTCACCGATCCTGGACCGACGATGGTGATGACCAGCAGCGCGAGCAGCAGTTCGGGGAAGGCAAGCAGCAGGTCCACGAGCCGCATGAGCAGCCCGTCGGCGAACCGGCCGCCGAGGGCCGCCGCGAGGCCGACCGTCGCCCCGATCCCCGCGCCGAGCGCGGTCGCTCCGGCACCGAGCAGTAGCGAATGCCGGGCGCCGGTGACCACCCGCGCGAAGACGTCCCGGCCCAGCTGGTCGGTGCCGAACCAGTGTGCCCAGCTCGGTCCGCGCAGCGCCTCGCCGAGGTTCGTCCCGTCCGCGGGATGGCGGCTGAGCAGCCCCGGCCAGGCGGTCGCGACAAGAAGCAGGACTATCAGCAGGCCGGCCGCGATCAAACCGGGACGCGGCCGGCCACCGCCGGTGCCGGCCAGGGCACCGGCGGCGGGCGGCTCGGTCCCGGGGCGGGTTTCCCCGACCGCGGTCACCGGGACACCGCCAGATCAACCGCCGTGGCCCTCCCGGCACCGGATCCGTCGTCGCGCAGTCGCGGGTCGATGAGCAGGTAGAGCAGGTCGACTACGCTGTTCACGACGACGAAGACCGCCGCGGACAGCAGCACCACCGCGGTGACCACCGGGATGTCCTTGGCCGAGATCGCCACGAGGGTCACCCGACCGATCCCCGGCCGGGCGAACACCGCCTCGGTGACGACGGCGCCGCCGAGCAGGCTGCCCACCGCCCAGCCGAGCAGGGTGACGAGCGGGAGCGCGGCATGGCGCAGGGCATGGCGGGTCAGCACACCCACCGCGCCGATGCCGCGGGCGCGAACCGAGACGACGAACGGAGCCTCCAGCGCGGCGTCAAGGCCCTCCCGCAGCACCTGGGCAAGAACCCCGGCGATCG
Source organism: Frankia sp. KB5 (assembly GCF_002099325.1). Taxonomy (NCBI): domain Bacteria; kingdom Bacillati; phylum Actinomycetota; class Actinomycetes; order Frankiales; family Frankiaceae; genus Frankia; species Frankia sp. KB5. The sequence goes on from NZ_MRUJ01000100.1 coordinate 9,143, forward strand.
GCAGGGCCAGCGCGGACGCCGGGAGGACCAGTCCGGACGGGCCAGTGGCGCCGGCGCTGGGAAACCAGCCGAGATGCGCGGAGAAGAGGGTGATGAGCAGGATGCCGATCCAGAACGTCGGGCTCGACACGACGAGCAGCTCGGCGCTGGTCGCCAGCATCCGGCCGAGCCGGTGGGTGGTGCCGCCCCGGCCGGCGGTCGACACCGCGAGTCCGACCGCCAGCAGCGCGGCGAGTGCGGACGCCGTGAGCGCCAGCTGCACCGTCGGCCACACCTGACCGGACAACACCTCCACGACCGGCCGCTGCAGCTGGTAGGAGGTGCCGAGATGGCCGGTCACCAGGCGGCGCAGCCAGGTGCCGTACTGGACGACGAGCGGCGACTGGAATCCGTACGTCTCGTTGATCTGCTCCCGAAGCTGCGGCGAGATCCCGAACGTAGGCCCGATCAAAGTGTCGACAGGATCACCCGGTACGACGTGCAGCGTCACGAAGGCCAACGTCGCCGCGCCCCATAGGACCCCGGCGCCCACGACCAGYCGGCGCAGCAGGAACCTCGCCACAGCCCGCACTAGATCAGCCCACCCAGCTGTCGTAGAACAGCGGGAAGGCGTCCGCGTCGAAGGTGATGTCGTGGACCTTCGACGCCGTGCCGACGGTCCGGGTGAACACGTAGATCGGCAGGGTGTACGCGTGGTCGATCACATATTTCTGCACCTGCCCGTAGGCCTTCTTGCGGGCGGCGAGATCCGTCGTGCCGGCGCCGGTCGCGAGCCAGTCGTCGACCTCCGGCACCGCGATCCCGGAACTGTTCGCCCCGCCCTGGGTGAACGCCAGATTCGAGGCGAACAGTGTACGGAGCAGGTCGGGGTCGGACTTGCCCCAGCTGTAGGCGATCAGGTCGTAGCCGCCGGCGTTGCGCTGGGTGGTGTAGGCGCCCGAGTCCATCGAGTAGAGCTTGGTGGCGATGCCGACCTTCTTCAGGTCGGCCTGTACCGCCTGGCTGACGATGTCGCGCTGCTCGCGGTTGAAGGCGCCGACGTAGGGCCAGTCGAGGACGAGACGCGCGCCGTTCTTCGTGCGGTAGCCGTCGGCGTCGCGGCCGGTGTAGCCGGCCTCGTCGAGTAGCTTGTTCGCCGCGGTGACGTCATGGGGGAAGGCCTTCTCGAGGCTGCGATCGTAGGCGATGTTCTTTGGCGTCAGCGTGCTCCACGCGCGGGCGTACTGGCCGGCGTAGACCGTCTTCACGATCGTGTCGACGTCGACGGCGCGCTGGACGGCCTTACGGACCCGCTCGTCGGAGAACGGCGCACGCCTGGTGTTGAAGTAGATCGAGTAGTTGGCGTTCTGCGGAATCACCTTGAGTAGCCGCAGGGAGGTATCGCCCTCGATCGCGGCGACGTTCTGCGCCGGCACGCCGTCGGCGGCGTCGATCTCCCCACTGCGCAGCGCGCTCACCCTCGTCGCGTCCTCGGGCAGGAAGCGGATGGCCAGCTTGTCGAGGTAGGCGGCGCCGGTGTGCTTCGCGCCGCCGGGGGCCGAGGTGTAGCCGTCGTTGCGGGTGAACTCGGCGACCGATCCCTTCACATAACGGGTGAAGCGAAACGGCCCGGTACCCACCGAGTTCGGCCCGCCCGAGCAGAGGGTGTCCGGCGCGTCGGCGATCTTCTTCGACGACTCGATGCCGAGGTAGGTCGTGGCGGCCGCGGCGAGGAATGCCGCGTACGGCTTGGAGAAGGTGACCTTGGCCGTGTGCGGGTCGACGACCTCGGTGCCGACGTAGGGGCCGAGCAGCGCCACCGCGTACTGCGACTTCGTTGACTTCGCCGCGATGTGGTCGAAGTTCGCCTTCACCGCCGCCGCGTCGAACGGTGTGCCGTCGTGGAACGTCACGCCGTCCTTGAGCTTGAAGGTGAACGTCTTCGCGTCGGCGGAGACCGTCCACGACGTGGCCAGCCACGGGCCGACCCCGCCGCCCGGCTGCTGCGTCACGAGCGAGTCGAACACACCCCGCTGGATGACGGCGGTGACGTCGGCCGGGCTGACGTGCGGGTCGAGGCAGTCGCCCTCGGTGGCCACCGCGAAGGTGAGCGTGCCGCCCCGGTGCGGTGTTCCGCCCGCCCCGTTCGCGCTGGTGGAGCCGGCGGGTGCCGGATCGGACGCGCAGGCGCCGAGCATGGCGGCGGCGGCCGCGACGGCCGCGACGCGGACGGCGGGGTGGAATCGGGGACGTGGGCGTTTCATGGATGCTCCAGATAGGGCGGACGCGACGATGGCCTCACCGGGTCATGCGGCCCGGCGGCCGAGGGGCACGGGGAGCCGCAGCCGGCGGCCCGGGCGCGTGCCGTACGAGCACGGACCAGCACGAACGGGGAGGTAGTCGCCGATGGTGCTACTGCCGTACCAGCCCAGACAGGCAGCGGTTCATCCTGTTATCGCGGCTCATAGACATCGCCGCAAGCCCGTGCGCGTCGCCCCGCGGCCCGCCCCGCCCGAACCGACCCCGCCCGAACCGACCCCGCCCGAACCGACCCCGGCCGAAAGGCACCCTCAGGTAACCTGAGCGGGGTCAAACGGTCGTAGCGACGCCCCGATACCCGAGATGGCGTGGACCGATGCCCGCGACATGCGGGCCCCAGGTCATGGCGGTCGACTACGCCCTGGCGGGCTGGCCGCCCGGCACATCCCCGGCCATCCGGCGGACTAAAGTCCCCGCCGAGGAGATCTGCACYGACCCCCGATCCCGGCGGCGGACCATGCCGAAAGGCCAACTCACCCGCGCACCAGGGAAGATCACAGATATCTGATCATGCTATGAAAGATCACACCACCAGCGCTGGTGGATCCAGGTAGACCGCAGGAAGGAAGGGCCGACACGGTCGGCATAGCCAGCGCAGCTGTCACACATACACAGGCACGCCACGACGTCATCGGGCGAGATACGCCCGCGGGAACGCCACGACCTCCGCCAACGCCTCCCTCGCAGCCCCCGAACTAGGCACCGCGATGTGCCAGCAGTGCCCGGTGCCCGCCCACGCGCGGTACGTGRCACGGCCCCCGGCGGCGGAAGCCCCGCGTCCCGTGCGGCCAGCAGGGCCGCCGCCGTGCAGATGCAGCACCATCGCGCGCCGGCCGCCGRCCGCCGGCCGCCGGTGGCGGGCCGGGCCGCCGGTCGCGGTCAGGCCGAGAGCCGCTGCCGCGCGGCGGGGTCCGGGCGCCCCGCCGCGCCCGGCGTCTCGGCCGCCAGCCGGGTGAGCAGCTCCCGGTCCGCGGGCGTCGCGGGCGTCTGGAGCCAGATGGTGGACTCCGGATCATCACCCGGTCGCAGCACCGACAGCATCAGCGAAATGTCGCCGAGCGGCGTGGCCGCGCTGACCGTGCGGCCCGTGAACACGCGCACGGACCGGCACTGCCACCAGGCACGCAGCTCGGGGCGCGCCTGTTCGAGCAGCTCCAGCACGGCACGGCCGCGCTGGTCGTCGGGATGATGACCGATCTGGGCGCGGAACTGGGCGAGCAGGTCCTTGGCCACGTCCTCGGACCCGCCCATCCCGTCCCGGGTCCGGGGCTGCGCCACCAGCAGCCACAGCAGGTTGCGCTGGGGCTCGGGCACGTCGGCGGGATCCCCCCACAGGACGGTGTAGGCGTCGTTCCAGGCGGTGACGTCGAAGCGCCGGTCGAGCAGCAACGCCGGACAGTTCGGCCAGTTGTCCAGCACCGAACGCAGCGCCTTGACGAGGGTGTGGTGGCGGTCCGCTGGCGGCGTGTGCAGGCCGGCGAGCGCCAGGGCGTGGCGACGACCGTCGTCGTCGAGCCGCAGGGCCCGGGCGACGGCCTCGAGGACCTGCCGGGACGCGGCGACCCGGCCTTGTTCCAGCCAGGTGTACCAGGCGAGGYCGAGGCCGGAGAGCGCGGCGACCTCCTCCCGGCGCAGCCCCGGGGTGCGGCGGCGAGGTGTGGCGGGCAACCCGACGTCCTCGGGTCGCAGGCGCTCACACGGTGGGCACGAAGAAAGAATCCAAGCTCACGCTGGCGGGCGTCGTCGCTCATCGGTTCCAGTCGGATCGGGCGGCCTGGTCGACACCGCCGATCCGGCACATCCGGCACATCCGGCACATCCGGCGGGCGGGACAGCATCGACACAGGGACACGCGGTCAGCAGGACTGCTACTACCCTCAGTCGCCAACAACGCCTAACAGCAGTCACCCATGTGATGGCTGAAATCCAGCCACCGCCGCCGGATCAGCRCAGGCCGAAACGGCCGAGCGGACCGTCCAACGCAAGAGGACACAGCCCCATGGTGGCATCGCCCGGCAGCCATGTCCGGCGCTTACCCGGAGAGATCGCGCCATTTACATGATCGAATAACGTCAGCACGAATTTCGACACCCGAAGCAACCTATCAATAACCACAAGTAATAGATCTGTGATGATCAGCCGGAATCCGGATCATCGAAAACACCGACTCGCGGAACGTGTTCATCCCGCCATGGCGCCCGCGGCCACCCCGATCATTCGATCATCCGGTCCGGCGCCGATCCGCGGCCGGACCCACGCCCACGGCCCGTCCAGCCGGCATGCGGACCGTCCAGCAGTCCGTGCCGATAGGCGTAGAGGCCGGCGCGTAGCCGGTCCGGCTGGCCGATCTTGCGCATCGCACCGGTGAGGTACCGCTTGACCGTTGCCTCGGCCAGGGCGAGCTCGCAAGCGATCTCCGCGTTCGACAGACCGCGGGCGAGTTGGCCGAGCACCGCGCGTTCCCGGGAGGTCAGCCCGAGGGCCTGCGGTGGCAGCTCGGCCTGGACCGGCGGCCCCGGCACCCCCGTCGGCGGCGGCGCGGGCAGGAAGACCACGCCGCCGAGCGCGGCGATGGTGACCGCGTGGGCGAGGTCGGCAGGCGGGGCGTCCGGCAGCACCGCCCCCGACGCACCGGTGGTGAGGATCTGGGTCAGTTCGGCGCAGGTGGCCAGCGGCCGCAACAGCAGAACGCGCGTGGTGGGGATCCGGTCGCCCTCCACGCGCAGCCGGCGCACCGCCGCGAGGTCGGTCGCGAGATCCCCCGCGAGCCCGAGCAGCAGGACCCGGGGACGCGAGCGGCGGATCTGCGGCAGCGCGGCATCCAGCCGATGGCCGCGGCCGACGACGTCGAGCCGGCAGATCGTCGAGAGCAGCAGGTGCAGCCCCGCCCCGGTCACCGGATGGGCGTGCAGCAGAAACACCGACACGCCGCCGTCGATTCCCGTGGGCGTGAGATCCTTGGCGTACGCGGGACACTCGGGCTGCGCGGACGCCTCGGCGCGAACGGGAACCCCAGGACAGGCCGAAACCCTGACCCACGGCGGACCCCCGGAGGACCCGGAGGACCCGGAGGACGCAGAGGACCCGGAGACCTCGGCACGGACGGGAGGGGGCGAGGCGGCTCCGATCGTCATGACTCCGGGTCCTTACCACGAGGAGCGAACGCGGGCCGGCGGTATCACCCCGTCGTCCCGCGTGCAGGGGGCTGGCCTGACCGTAGGCACCTTCGGGTAGCTCAACCAGGTAGGCGGTGGTATCGCTAACACCCTCCGCGCACACCGTCCCCGGACCCCTCCGCCCGGTCCGACAGCCACCGGTCCGACAGCCACCTGCCGTCAAGCCTCAGAGCGGACGGGTGATCAGCTCCCGGATCTGGTCGGTGACAGGTCCCAGGTCATCCCGGCGGAGCAGGTTGATCCGGTTGCGGGTGATGTCCCCGCGGTGGACGAACTCATAGAGGTCCTGACGCTGCCCGAAGCTGTCCGCCGTGAGCTCCCAGGCCAGCCGGAACAGCCGTGACTTCTCCTCGACCGGGAGGTTCGCGCCCCGCATGTACCGATCGAGATAGGGCCGCAGGTCGGCGGCGGCGAGGTCACGCTCGCTGGGCTGCATGAGGACACCCGACGAGCCGATCCGCCGCACGATCTCCACCGCCCGGCCGGCGACCTGCGCCGACCACACGCGGCTCGCGTCGGTGTTACCCGGCGCGAGCAGGCCGCCGTCCGTCGTCTCGGCCCTGGCCTCCCCCGCGTCGAGAAAGTACCCGACGAGGTCAACGTAGCTCGCCAACTCCCCGAGGTCCTCCTGGACGTGACGCAGCCCCGAGGCTCCGATCGCGTCGGCGAGCAGCGTGCCGACGGCGAGCAGGGTCCGCAGCCGTTCCTGGTAGCGGATGTGGCCGGCGGCCGCGCTCCAGGCGTTGATCCGTCCGAGTCCGACCCGGGCGAGGTTGCCGTCGCGCAGCAGGAACACCCGGTCCCACGGAACCAGCACGTCGTCGAAGAACAGCATGGCGTCCTGCTCGTCGAACCGGGACGCGAGCGCGTGGGCGTGCCCGTACGGCCGGGCCCCCAGCGGCTCCCGACAGAGGATCTTCACGCCTGGGGTAGCCAGCGGCAGGCCGAACCAGATCACGAACTGCTCGGCCTCGCGCTGCGCGAAGCTCGCCGAGAGGTACACGAGCACCTCGTGGGCCAGTGGGGCCAGCGTCGTGAGCTGCTTGGCGCCCCGGACGACGACGCCGTCGTCCCGCTCGGCGATGATGCGCAGCGCGAGATCGGGATCGTCCACGGGGCTGGTGGTCCGGTCGATCTGCGGGTCGCCCAAAGCGTGGCCGAGGACCAGGTCATTGGCCGCACAGTGCCGGTAGAAGGCCACCGCGTTGGCGCCGAAGCCGGCCTGGTTGCACTCCAGATGCTCCCGGAAGTCGAGCAGACCCACCGCCACGTTCGCCATGAACGACGGCGACCGGCCGTGCTGACCCCAGGACTCGCGCATCCACACGCCCGTGCTGCGCCGCCGGGCCCGCAGATCGTCCAGCGTGCGCGGCAGCTGGTAGGACCAGCCGACGCGGGTTCCCGCCTCGGGTTCGTGGACGGTGAGCACGTCGCGCAGATCCGGGTCGTGCTGCAGGTCGAACAGCCGGGCCAGCTCGTCAACGGCGCCCCGGAAGGCTGGATGCGTCGCCACGTTCGCGACCTTCTCCCCGTCGAGCCACACCTCGCGGCCGTCGTTGAGGCTCGCCCGGTACCGCTCCCCGGTCATCAGCCCCTGCGCGGCAGGCGGCGGGGTTCCCAGCGGCGAGTCGGCCGGGGGATCGGCCGTCGCACCGGCGGGGTGGTCACCGGCGGCTGGTCGGCCCGGATCGTCGATGGCGCCGGGATGACCGCTGTCGGTCACGAGGGTCATGGCCTGATCTCCGCTCTGTGGACAATGTCGGTGGTGCCGGTGGTGCCGGTGGTGCCGGTGGTGCCGGTGGCGGTCCAGACGCAGCCACGGTCGACCTGCCCCGGTCCGGCGACCGACCCGGCCACGACGGCAGGCTGGCCGCCCGGAGCGGGCACGGCCACGCCGGCTGACGGGACCGAGGGGTCGTCATGCAGCAGGCGGAAGGCCGGTTCGTATCCCTTGGCCCGGATGTTCGCCGAGAGGGCAGTGGTGCAGAACGAACAGGGGGGAGGCCAGGGTGAGGGGCACGCCCCGGGCGCGGGCCTGCTCGCGGTAGTCCCAGATGCCACAGTGCGAGATGATCAGGGTCGCTTGCATGGGCTCGTCGGTGTCGACCGCGTAACGGGAGGAGTAGAGATCCGCCTGGCGTGCGAGCCGGTGGACGACGTCGGCGGGCCGGCCGGTCGGCTCGGGCTCCACCTTGCCGAAGACCGAGGCATTGGCCCTCGCCCAGTCGACGAGCTCCGCCTCGCCCCAGCGCGACACGATGAACCGTTCGATCAGTGCCTGCGCGCGGAAGAACACCCGCTGCCAGGCCGTCGGATCACGATCGTCGGGCGTCGGGAAGTCGGCGAAGATCTCGGCCTGGGTATGCAGCCAGTCGAGTAGACGCAGATCGGCGTGGTGTTCCAGCAGGAACGTCGTCATCCCCGACTCCGCCTCGAGCAGGCGCTGCTGCCACAGGGCTACGCGGTCGTCTCCGGTCATGTCGAGGGCCGGAGCCGGGGTAGACGACCCGGACGCCGTCGCCCGCGGGGATGCGCCGGGCGGCTCAAGGTGGGCGTGGGGACGGGTGCCGAGGACCGCCATCGGCACCGACGCGGCCGAGGACATGGACATGGGTATGGCCATCGGCGTGGCAACGGCACGGGGCACGTGTGTGGGAGCCTCCACGGATCTCCTGTCCCTGGCGGCCCCGGCTAAGCGGGCCACCGCGACGACCGTTCCGGAGACCGGACGGTCAGGATGAATCACGACGGAAACGACGCTAAGTGCGCAGATGATGTAGAAATACCGACCTTTGGTGCATCTTCGTGCCACTTTCGGCGTCCGTCTCCTCACACGTTGTCGCCGTATGCATCGGCGCCGCACGGTTCGTCCGCCGCCGGCAACTCCGGCGGCCGTCGGCAACTCCGGCGGCCGTCGGCAACTCCGGCGGCCGTCGGCAACTCCGGCGGCCGTCGGCGACTTCGCGGCAAAGGTGTGGGCGGAATGCCGGGTGCGGTACTTGCGGTTCCGGCGAGGGCGCAGCGGATACGCTCGGTGCCTTAGCCCTCCATCGACTTACCCGGGGGTGGCTGCGGCAGCGGTCGCCTTCCCACCCACGTGATCAGTATCCGGGACGCGTGTATCTATCAGGACGCGAGCGCCCCTCCGATTCCCCTGACCCTTCAAGGCACCAGTCCCCCGGAGGTTCCTGATGGCGATGACGGATGATGCCGAGATGCCGTTGCTGCGCCGGCTGGTCGGGCAGGCGCTGCGCCGACGTCGCCTCGCTCAGGGCCGCACCCTGCGGGACGTGGCGGACGCGGCGCGGGTGTCGACGCCCTACCTCTCGGAGATCGAACGCGGCCTGAAGGAGGCGTCTTCGGAGATCCTCGCCGCGGTCTGCCGGGCGCTGCACATCCGGCTGTCCGATCTGCTGGACGAGGTGCGTCTGGAGCTCGCCCGGCTCGAACCCGAGGTCACCCCCGTGACATCGCCTGGGCCGCTGTCCGCCGTCCACGGGCAGGCGACACCACCGATCACGGCCCGCGTCATCTCCGCTGACCTGCACGCCGCCAGCGGCACCGCGGCCACCGCCAGCATCACGGGCTCGGCTGGCATCGAAACAACCGGTGTCGGCGCAACGGTCGGCGCGGCGTCGCCCTTCGGCGTGTCGCCGAACCTGGGACTCTCGCCGAGCTTCCGGGCCGCCGTCCATACCGGCCGGGTGGTGGTGCCCAGCCCGCGGCGAGCCGCCGTCGCTCCCGGTCCGCGGGGATCGGGGAGATCGGAGGGGCCGGGCAGGTGGTCCCGGCCCGCGGCCGCCTTCCGGCCGCAGCATAGTCGGCCGGAAGGCGGCCGCGGGCACGCTCGTCGACAGGTCGGCCTGTGGCCAGTCGACGTGTGGCAGGCCGACCGGAGCGGCCAACCGCCGGATCGCACCCGGTCAGGCGCTGCGTGCCGATAGAAGCCGGGCGGCCTTACGGCTCATGATGACCTCGTCGATGAGGCCGTACTCCTCGGCCTCATCGGCACTGAAGATCTTATCGCGTTCGGTGTCGCGACGGATCTCCGTCTCGGTACGACCGGTGTGGCGGGCGAGCATCGTCTCCTGCAGCGCCCGTACGCGCAGGATCTCCCGCGCCTGGATCTCGATGTCGCTCGACTGGCCCTCGCCCTGCGCCGACGGCTGGTGGATGAGGATCCGGYTGTTCTCCAGCGCGAACCGCTTCCCCGGCGTGCCCGCCGCCAGCAGCACCGCCGCCGCCGACGCCGCCTGACCCATGCAGATCGTCGAGATGTCCGGCC
>NZ_MRUJ01000101.1:0-4801 GCF_002099325.1 Frankia sp. KB5
GATCCTTCGCCTGACCGGCGCCACGAACATCGCCCAGGCAATCCGACACCACGCGCGGCGCCCCGAACGACCACTAGAGACGATCAAGAGCCTTGCTTGCTAACCGACAACTTTGCCGGGGCCCTGCCAGGCGGCCGACCGGGGGGATCAGATGATCAAAGAGTCTAAAGGTCGCGCTCGAAGCAGCAGTCCCACGTGCCTGAAGATCCCCACGTCATACTAGAAGACGGGCTCCACCTACGGCACCAAGGCAGCCCGACGTCGACCGGCCGACCACCAGCGATTTTCCATCGCCCCACGTGGCCGGCCAGTAGCCGCGTGAGGTCGATGCGGTGACGCTCGATCGCATCAGCGCCATCCCGGTGGTACTTCGATAGCCGCAGATAGAGCCAGATCGGCCGCGTCCCTGACCGAACCTCGACGCCGTAGGACCGAAAGGGCGGATAGACCACGGCCCGTGTGCGTCGGCCTGGGCGACGCAGGAACGGGTGTTCTTCGCCTGTTTCGGGGTTGATGGCGATGCCTTCGACCGTTCCGTCACTTAGTTCGCGTTCCATAGGGTGTACTTTAGTTTGCACGACTCAGCGCTTAATAATGTACTTTGGCAGGCTATAGTGGGCCATGCCCTGCTACGCGGCACGCAGGTAGCCACGATCGTTGTCGAGTATCGCGACCGGTTCGGCCGGTTCGGCGTCGAGTATGTCGACGCCGACCTTGCCGCGTCCGGCCGCCGGCTGCTGGTCGTCGACCCCGCCGGGGTGGATGAGGACCCCGCCGGGGTGGATGACGATCTGGTCGGGGACGTGACCGAGATCCTGACGTCGCTGTGCTTCCGGCTGTATGGTCGGGAGGCCGCCGCGGACCGGGTCCGGCGCGCGGTCGCAGCCGCCGTCGAGGAAGCCCGTGAGGGTCCTCCAGGCGTATCGGGTTCGCTCTTGACCCGGAACGACGCCCAGCTCGCCGACCTGCGCCGGTATGCCAGCGCAGGTCGGTTCGTTTACAAACGGAACCTATAGCTCGACGAAGCCGGACACGCAGGTGATCGTGTCGCCGCCGATCCAGACCGTGCCGTCCGCATCAGCGGAGATGTGCACCCGTCCGGTCCGGTGGAGCAGTGTTCCCTGGCTCACCGTGTAGGGTGCGCTCGCTCGCCCGGTCCGGAGCAGCCATTGGGCGACGGACGCGTTGAGGCTTCCGGTTACCGGATCCTCCCTCGTCGTGCCGTTCACGGGGAAGAAGGCCCGAACTTCGAACGTCTCGGTCGACTCGGGCGGATACGGGCCGAGCACGCCGAGATGCAGGTCGACGATGCCCGGTTGCAACGCGAGGACCGCCTCGGCGCTGTCGAGTAGAACAGCAATCCATCCCGGCCCGTTATCCGCCCACTCGGCGGCCACGATGTCATCGCGGGCGATGCCCAGCGCCGTGCCGATGCGCTGGACGAGGGCCTCCTTAACCGGCCCCGAGCGTCGCAGCGGGGGTGCGGCGAACGCGAGTCCGTCCGCGGTCCGCCGGACGGGAACGAGCCCGGCACCACACTCCTGAACGACCACATCGCCCCGTTCGGCCGGAGGCCGGGTGGTCAGCCAGGCGTGGCAGGTACCCAGCGTGGGATGCCCTGCGAAGGCCAGCTCGGCACCGGGTGTGAAGATCCGGACCCGGTAGTCGGCGTCCGATGAGGTGGGCGGCAGGATGAAGGTAGTCTCCGAGAGGTTCGTCCACCGGGCGAACCGCTGCATCTCCTCCGGGTCGAGTCCCGATCCGTCGAGCACGACGGCTACCGGATTGCCCTGATACGGGGATCTTGAGAAGACATCGATCTGTTGGAAGGGACGCGGCATCGGCCCAGTGTCCCGCGGGCCGCCGGCTGACCGCGCGGATGCAGGTGAGGAATTCCTGGATTCCGATCGCCAGGCGGCTGGAGGCGATGGAGCGTCACCAGGAGCGGGCCGGCGCGGGAACGCATCCGGGTGCATATCAGCATGAAGGCATGAGTTCCTCCGCCGACACCCATGGCCGACCCCGTCACGCCGAAGCGGGTGGCCGCCCGCATCCGCGTATTTCCAACGAGCGGATCGCCTTCGCCCGGATGCGCACCTCGCAGGACCGCGGGGCGGATCTGATCACCTCCTTCGCGGGATCGCTGCCCTTCGTCTACCTGCATGCGGTCTGGTTCGGCGGCTGGATCCTGTTGAACGAGGGCGTGTTCGGCGAGGGCGCCGTCTTCGACCGCTACCCGTTCGGCCTCCTGACGATGATCGTCAGCTTGGAGGCGATCTTCCTATCGACGTTCGTGATGGTCAGCCAGAACCGTGAGGCCGCCCGGCAGAACCTCCGTGCCGAACTCGACTTCGAGACCAACCTGCGGTCCGAGGTGTGGTCGGTCCACATCGGGCGGGCGCTCGGGCTTGACCCCGACGAGGTGGAACGGGACGTCCAGGAGCTCGTCGCGCACGCCCGCGCGGAGATCCGTAACGGCCAGGCCCAGCCGATGGGTCCGGGAGTGATGGATCCGGGAGTGTCGTGACGCCTCAGGTTCATCGTCGGCGACGACGCGAATCCGGTGCCTGGTGCCCGGCGCCGGGCGTGTGGGGCCGGGTCAACCGAGCGCGACGATTCAGTCGAGCGTGACGACGAGGCCGCGCAGCTCGTAGGCCGCGATCTCGTCCCGGAGGGTGACCTGGGGTGGGCTGGCCATGTGCAGGCCGTCGAGCATGAACAGCTTGTGCAGGAAGATGTCGGTTTCGTGGATGGCGACGTGTGCGCCGGGGCATTTGTGGGGGCCGTCGCCGAAGCTCAGCCCCGCCGGACTCACGCCGTCGCCGATCGGGCGGGCGGGGCGGACTGTGTACGGGTCGGCGCCGATGGCCTGCGTGTCGATGTTGGTGCTGCTCACCGCGATGTCGATCTGGGCGCCGGCTGGGATCGTTAGCGGGCCGTGCGGGCCCGGTAGCTGGATGTCGGCCGTCGTGCGCCGTTTGAGAGTGGAGATGACCGGTTCCAAGCGCAGGAACTCGTGCAGGATCGCGATCCGTTCGGTCTGGTCAGCGTCGTGGTAGCGGGCGCGCAGTGTGTCGTCGGTGAACAGGTGCCAGGCGGCGACGTTGATGAACTCCCGGGTGGTGATCATTCCTGCGGGTGCGAAGGTGACGCACTCGGCGAAGATTTCGGCATTGGTGCAGCCTTGGTCGATCATGTGTGAGATGAGGTCATCCGTGCGTCGCCGACGGCGGGCGCGTACCGCGGGGCGCACGTCGGCGAGGTAGAAGGCGAGGGCGTGGCGGTTCTGCCGGATGAACTGCCTGATGCCGCGGATGCTGGTGACATTCGGCGGTCCGAGGTCTCCCTGGGCGAACCGTTCCAGGCGGGCGGCCATGCCGGGGCGGCTGTTGGTGAGGCCGATCACCGCGGCGGCGACCTCGACGGCGAGGGCGAAGCTGAGCTCGGACAGGTCGACGCTCCGCTCGCGGCGCAACCGGTCGATCTGCTCGTCGGCGACGCGGTGCATCAGCTCGCGGTAGTGCTCGTCGACCCTGCGTAGAGTGAAGAATCGTGCGGTCAGCCGGCGGCGTTCCCGGTGCTCGGGGCCGTCGCTGTGCAGCACCGGTCGGCGGATCCGCTTGGGAATCGCCTTAGATGCGTCGATACCGAGGCCGGCCTGCTTGGTTTCCAAGCTGCGCAGCACCGCCTGCCCGGCGGCGTACCCGCTGATCCGCCATACGCCGTCGGCGCCCTGTACGACCGGGCATCCGCCGTTCGGGTCTTCGCGGTCGATCTTGCGTGCCGACGTCCCGACGTCGGTCACCACGGGATCCGCCATGGATTCTCCTTCCCAGGGCACTCCGGAAACCGGCCGGGGCGCGGCTTCAGGGCCGTCATGACTGACCGGTGCGGCGATGGAGTGCTGCTGATGCCTATCGAATCGTTGGTGGATGCGAGGGAAAGCCGCCGCCGCCGCCCCTGCGGCTGGCTTGTTCGGGTAACGGCTCGAGGCGGAGTCGGGTGGCATCGGAGGAAGCCGTCGGCCGGACGCCTGAAACCTCTTGCAACCACTTGTGAGCCGGCAATGATGCCCCCTGCGCGGGGAATCCGTGACGGTCCCGGCCATGACGGCCCGCCGGGTTCGGCGGCATTCCTCAACGGTTCTGGCCGCTTTTCACGCTCCGCTTTTCACGCTCCGCGTCCGGGTCCGGGTCCCGTCCGACTTTACCGGAAGGATTGGGAGGGCCGGCTCATTCGTGCCCTCATTCGTGCCCTCCGGGGCGCAGCAGCGGGCCGTGATCTGACTACCCAATTGTGTCAGTTGGTGGGCGGGGCGTTCACGCCGAGCGTGGTCACGGCGCTTTTTCGGAAGCTCGCCGTCATGGTCTACGGCAGACCCGGCAAGGCGATCGCGACGGGAATCACGTGTCGCGCCCTTCCGTGCCGCGTGAAGGATTTCACGCCGACCGGGACGCCCTCCGTGTCCCTCCGTGTCCCGCCGTGTCCCGCCGTACTTCCCGCCGGATGCCACCTCGGTGGTGCGGGTGACGCTCTTCCCGGCCATGGCCGTGCCGGGTTCCCGCTTCACAGCCACCCGCCCACCAGGGTGGGTCTTACGGTCGGCTCCACGGGCGTTTATCGTCTCCGACGTACTGGCGGCGACGAGGTGACGCAGGTTGACCGCGGCGTTGGCGTCGCGGTCGGCCACCAGCCCGCAGGACGGGCAGGTGAAGATGCGGTCCGGCAGGGTCAGGTTTGGGTTTCGCCCGCCACAGCCGGAACAGGTCTTGCTCGAGGGGTACCAGCGGTCCGCGACCAC
>NZ_MRUJ01000102.1:0-41838 GCF_002099325.1 Frankia sp. KB5
CGGTTACGGACCATTCCGGCCACGGGCAGGTCTTCCACCACGATCGTTTCGTGGGACGTCGCGAGCCGGGTGGTGAGCTTGTGCGGCCCGTCGCGGCGCAGCTTCCGCAGCGACCGGGCCAGCGGCTTCGGGTTCGCCACGGTCTCACCGGTCGACAGGACGGCGAGGTGGCGCACCCCGAGGTCGACACCGACCGTCACGGCGGCACGCTGCCGCCGTGACGGGCCGGTGGGAACCTCCCGCTCGACCTCGACGGTGAACGATACGAACCAGCGGCAGGCCGTGCGCGACACCGTGGCGCCTAGGAGGCGGGCCCGACCATTCGCCAGCCGCCCGGTCAGCGCGCCCATCGGCTCGCGGACCTTCACCCGGCCGATCCGGGGCAGCTTCACATGCCGGTCGTCGGCCGGCACGCTGGTTGTTGTTCGGGTCGAGCGCGAACCGGTACGCCCGCAACGCCTTCACGCCGGTCGTCCTTCGTCCACCTGAACACGGTGCCCGTCGGGTTGGCCCGAACGGAGAAGTAGCACGTGATCAACCCGCCGAGGCCGGTCCTGAATGAGGGCTCCGCGTAGGTCTCCTCGTAAGTGTCCTACCAGGGGAAGGCCAACCGGCGGGGTGCCCTGTCGAGGACGCTGGGTGCCCGGTCGAGGACAACACGGCCGGCGAACGTGATGACCGCCAACACTCACGAGCGTTCACGAGGTCAGGTCCCAGATTCGCCGGCCGAAGGCCAGTCGAAGGATCGTGGTCACCGCAGGAGCGGGTGCGGTGGGAGGCCGGCGCACGGTTTACACGGTCTGCGTAGTTCGTGCGGTCAGCGCGGGGTGAGAGGACCGCCGCTACCGCCGCCGGCCTGCCGTGGCCGTCTCGCTGGCCGTCTCGCTGGCCGTCTCGACCGTGTATAACCAGCCAACCGCTGGACCGTTTTCCGGTCAACGAGAACGATCAGATCACCGCCGTACCGGACCGGGAGATGGCCACCCTCGCCATGGCCACCCTCGCCGTCACCCTCCGCGGGTTCACCTCCGTGATCTCGGGTGTCAGATCCGGTGTTCGGTGAGTACCTCGGCGGTGAGTTCCTGGGCTTTCTGGGCGCGGTCGGGTTGCGCGAGGTGGACGGCCACGAACAGGGCGTCGAGGACCGTCGCGTGGATGATGCGGCTGCTCATGGCCTCGACTCGATAGTTTGTTTCGCTGCTGCCGGCGACGAGGGCTACGTCGGCCAGCCTCGTCAGGGGGGATCGGAAGAAGCTGGTGAGGGCTATGGTCGTGGCCCCTGCCGCGCGCGCCGCGGCGGCGCCGGCCAGGGTTTCGCGGGTCTGCCCGGTGTGGCTGATGGCCAGGCAGGCGGAGGCGGGAGGCAGCAGGCGCGCGGCCACGTGTTGGACGTGGGCGTCGGCGGGGGCTTCGGCGAGCAGGCCGAGAGTGCGGAAGCGGTAGGCGGCGTCCTGGGCGAGCGGGGCGGACGTCCCCGCGCCGATGAGCAGGACCCGGTCAGCGCATTGCAGGGCGTCGACCGCGCGGGTGAATGCCGCGCGGTCGACGGTGCGGGTGGTCTCGGACAGGGCCGACTCGGTGCTGTGGAGGATCTTTTCCAGGATGGTGGCAGGGGAGTCGGCGTGGGTGACGGCCTCGTGGAGGCCGCGTTCGGGAGGAATCGCTTCGCCGGCGAGACGAATTTTGAGGTCGGCGAAGCCCTTGAGGCCGAGATCCTGACAGAACCGGACCACGGTCGCGACGGAGGTGCCGGTCCGGTCGGCGAGATCGGTGACGGTGAGGTGAACGATCTCCCTCGGGTCGTCGAGGATCAGCTGGCCGATCTTGCGACCGCTGGGAGTGAGAGTCGGCAGGCAGGCGCGTAGGTGCGCGATGGTGCCGCCCGGCCCGGGGGTGGGTTGGGCGGGCTCGTCGATCGTCTCGACGGCCGTCGGTCCGGTCATGGTCTCTCCCAACGTCGTCACCATCCTCGCGCTTTTCGGCTTCCAGCTTGCCGGTGGTGCGCTGTCATCTGCCGCATGGGCCGGATGAAGATCTGTTCCTTTGGTAGAAATCATACTGTATGAAAATTCTATCCATCTAATGCATTCCGTTAAGAGGATGTTTCCTTCTGTCTCCGTCTCTCAGCCCTGCCCCCGCTGAGCCCGTTGACCGTCTGCCGTAAGCGAGGAGAGATATGAAGCTGAGCACCGACCGCATCGTGACCGCCCACGTCGGCAGCCTGCCGTGCCCAGGATGCTGGCCGAAGAGGTGCTCCAGCGGGAGCATCACGACCCGACCCCGGAGCGGGCACAGCGGCTGCCGGGAACCATCYGCCAGGCGGCCGCCGAGGCGGTGCGCCGCCATGCCGAGGTCGGCATCGACGTCGGCAACGATGGCGAGATGATCAAGATCGTCTATGCCACCTACGTCAAGGAGCGGCTGAGTGCCTGAGCGCCTGAGTGGCTTCGACGCGACCGCCGGGGCCAGGCCCATCCCGCCGAAGGCACCCGATCATGACCAGCGTCCCGCCGCCAACCGGGCCGTTCCCCGCACCCGACGCGTACTGCGACTCACCCGCTGAGCATCGACCGCATCGCGGCCGAGTTCGGGGGACGGCCACCGTGGCGGACGGGTCCCTGCTGCCGTGTCGGTCGTACAGTTCCGATCCGGAACTGTACTCGGGAGAACAGCACCTGACCGGGCACAACCCGGGCCGTCGCCAACTCCAGGGTCTGGCGAGTACTGCACACCGACCACCGGCGTCCGCTCCCGACCCGTCGGACGGAATTCTCCGTGATCTGGGYGCTCTATTTCTATTCCCCGAGTTCTGCGTAGCCCTCCTTATCACCCTCCTGGTTCTGGCGGTGCCGGGTGGACCCGGCCCAGGCCRACCTCGTTTACCGCACCCACCATTCCGGCGCGCTGGCGGCCATCGTCCTGCACACCACATCCGCGTACCTGGCCCGTTCGGAGAGCCCGACATAATCGTATCGCCGTCCTCACCTGTCCTGGTGAGGACAGGTGAGTCGGAAGATACCGGCCGAACAACTTTCGCCGGCGCCTCCTGGTGGGTACGAAAAAATCCTCTGCACACACGGCACGGACGGACCGTCCGCGCCCGGTTCCCGCCGCCGTGTTAGCCCGGACGGGGTACCTGGTGAGATCGTGCGGGGTAGCACGAGGACGTCGCAGAGTACTGTCGCCAGGGCGATTCAACGTACACGTACGCCGATAAATTACGCAGGGAAGGGGCGTCCCGCCATGCGCTCGCGAAAAATGTATTTTGCCGCCGTCGGTGCTGCCGGCGCCCTGGCCGCCGCCGTGGCCGGTCCAGCCGGTGCCGCGTTCCCCGACGGGGTGCCCGGTTCCAGTCAGGTCACGCTCCCGGGCGGCTTCGCCCTGCGGCCAGATCTCGACGTGAGTATCGACAACGTCGTCGTCAACCCGACCCCGCCTCATATCGTCGCGCAGATCAACCCGTTGTTCCGCGCCTACTCGATCGGGGCGGCCGACATCAACCGGATCCAGAGCCACCTGCGGTCGCTCGACCTGCGATCGGCAGGCGGGCACGGCATGGTCTCGTGGACGCTGAAGAACGTCACCGATCATCCGGTCGCCTTCGGCTGGTTCTCGAAGGAGGGGCGGGGCGGCAACGGGGTGCTGGCGGCGGGTGCCTCGCGCACCTTGGACACGCATTCCTCCCTCGTCGTGGCCCGCGTGTTCGACCAGTCGTGGAACCCCTCACCCCAGCTGCCGACGATCGGTGTGTCGACCCACGGTCGGCCGGTGCCGGCCAGCGGACAGGGCCCGTCGACCGCGGCCACCACTACCGGCCTTACCGGCACCGGTCCTACCGGCACCGGTCCTACCGGCACCGGCCCCGTCGCCCCGGGAGCCGGTATCGTGCCGGGCACGCGGGGCGAGGCGCCCTCGTACCCGCAGGCCTCTGGTGGCGGACAGGCCTCTGGTGGCGGACAGGCCTCTGGTGGCGGACAGGCCTCTGCTGGCGGACAGACTCCCGGTACTGGGGAGTCGACCGGTGGCGGACAGATCCCCGGTACCGCGAAGGCTCCCGGAACGGGAGAAGCCCCGGCCCAGGAGACGGGCTCGACATCACCCGTAACCAGCGGCACGACACCACAGGGCTCGCCCGGGCAGCAGGGCGGCACCGGCACCAGTACCGGCACGACGGTACCGGCGACGCCGATCACGACGAACACCGTCCCCTTCACGGGATGACCGGCTCTATGGGATGACAGAGGTGACGGACGCGGGCACCCGGCGGCCTCGACCACCCGCCGGCTTGTCGGCGCCGCGCGCGTCGGCCGCGCTGATGGTCGCCGTGTGCGGGCTGCTGTTCCCGGCCGCCTGCGCGGTCGGTGGTGAGGGCATCGGCGCCGGCTCTTCGGCCACCGGTATGTCTTCGGCCATCCCCAGGTCTTCGGTAACCGCCAGGTCTTCTCGCGGCGCGGCGGCCGAGCCGGAGGCGGTGAACACGATTCTGACCGCGACCGTCGCCGGCGTGGACGTCTACCCAACGCCCATGTCCACCTGGCCCGCGTCGCGGCTGAGTAACCCGAATGAGGCGGGCGCGCCACGGGTCTTTCTCGTCACGGCGAGACTGCCCGGATGGTGGCAGGTCCTGCTGCCGATATGGCCCAACGGCAGCCGCGGATGGATCAGGGACGACCAGGTCCGCGCCAGCACCACCGCCTATCACCTGCAGGTCGTCCGCGGAGCCCACCAGTTGCGGCTGTATCGCGGGAACACGCTCATATCCCTGTTCGTGGTGGCGGTCGGAACCACGGACACGCCGACCCCCGGGGGGCGGTACTACCTGACCGAACTGCTGCGGCCGCGGAATCCGACCGGACCCTACGGGCCCTTCGCCTTCGGCCTCTCGGGCTTCTCCACCTCACTGGCCTCCTTCGAAGGCCATGCTCCGATTATCGGTCTGCATGGCACCGACCAGCCCCACACGCTGGGGCGTGACGTCAGCCACGGCTGCATCCGCCTGAGTAACAGCGACATCACCTGGTTGGCGGGCATGCTGCCCCTGGGCACGCCGGTCGACATCGTCGCCTGACCGGTCCCATCTCGACCTCGTCGGGGTCTGTCGCGGATGCGACAGACCCCGATGCCGATCTTGAATTACTCAAGGCTGAACCGGCAGCCCGGCAGCCCGGCAGCCCGGCAGCCCGGCAGCCCGGCAGCCCGGCAGCGGCTGGCCGCGGGGCAGAGCCGGTTCTGCGGGGTCGGCTGGGTGGATGCCGGCGCAGGAGCGCGAAGCCGAGGGTGGCGATCCATACTCCACCAGAGTGTGGAGCCGAGGAAGCCCGCCGATTCCCATGCGGGGACCCCGGGGATCGCGGTGGTCAGGATGTCGCCCTGGTTGAGCAGGTAGATGGCGCTTGCGACCAGGCCCAGCATGCCCACAGCGGCGGGAAGCAGACGGCGGCGGAGGATGATCACGGAGATCGTCGTCGACCAGGCGATGGCGAGCGTCTGGCCGAGGTGCTCGCCAAGCAGGGCGCCGCCGAGCTGGTGTTGTGCGAGCCAGGCGGCGTCGACGGCTGCTCGGGTCGTCGTGTCGCCGGCCATGTACTGCCGTGCCAGCGGCGGCACGACGAAAACCCAGCGCAGGAATCCGGCGAGCGCGAGCACGATCGCGGCGGAGCCGACCCAGGTCGCGGCGCGCAGGACGGGATCGTCCCGGCGACCGAGGGCCGTGGGCAGCAGCAGCGTCGGCGGTAGTAGCAGAGCGTAGGTCCAGCCGGTCGCGAACCAGGTCCAGACCAGGCCGGTGCCGCCTCGATGGAAGGACGGAAGGACGACTCGGTGGCCCGATGGACGGCCCCAACGCGCTCGCGCTCAACGAGCGGCTGCTCGCGGCGCTGGCCGACGGCGGGGTGCCGGCGGCGAACGCGGCCCGGTCCGCATATCTGCTGATCGTGTATGTGCTGGGCGCCATCGCGTTGGAGGCCGCCGAGCCGCACGAGCCGGGAACCACCGAGGCGGAGCGGATCGCCGCCCGCCGTGACGCGTTCGCTGCCGTGCCCGTCGAGCATTACCCACGCACCGCCAGCCAGATTGACGTGCTGGCCGCCTACGTCACCACCGAGCAGTTCAGCTGGGGCCTCGACCGTGTCCTTGACGGCATCGAACGCCTCATTGACCCCTGAGCGCGGGCAGTTCGTCGGCGCGGAGTCAAGGCTGTGGGATATTTTCAGTGGCGCTTCTCGCGCGTCCGCATCGAAAATCTTGTCGGGATTTCAGCGGTACCTCCTGGCCGGGCGGTGAACGGCCAATGAATCGGTCGGAATGGCGTCGGAATGGCGTCGGAATGAAGGTGGATAAAGCCGCTGTTCGGTGCTGCTCGATCGCCATCTCGAATGAATCGATAGCGCTGTGTAATAAGTGTTGACGACCTTCGTGGCGTGGGCCACAGTACCGGTTGAAAGTGGTGCTCGGCAGGTTGACCTGCTCGTGGCGACGAGAGGAAGCCGTTTCGAATTCCAGTAGTCTGGGCCAGGTCGGCTTTCCACATAGCCTCGCCGTGGGGCCAGACCTCCGGTCGGAAAAGTCGACCCAACGTTACGAGAGGCTCGATATGCACAACCCGGAAGGGCGCGGCACCTCGCCAGGTCCGGTGGCGCCGACGAGCGCGCGCCGCCTCGGGTCGGGAGCCGTGCGGTCGGGCGGAGACGTGGAAAGGATTCCGCTGTCGGCGGTGCAGCACRCAATGCTGTTGCACAGTGGCAGCGCTCCCGGCGAGGGATTCTACGTTCTGCAGAAGTTGTTCACGTTGCGGGAGCAGCTGAATCTGGCGGTGTTCGAGCAGGCACTGCGGGACCTGTTCGACTGGCATCCGATGCTGCGGACCAGGCTTCTGCTGGACCATCCGGACGGTCCGAGCCAGGTGGTCAGCAGTGATGTCGATGTGTCCTTGCCCGCGCGGGACTGGAGGCAGTTGGACAGCGCAACTCGGCAACAGAGCCTGCGCGAATACCTCGACGATGACAAGCGCCGGTCCTTCGATTTCGCGGCCGGGCCCCCGATGCGGTTCGCGGTCTTCCGCATGGATAATCATGAATACGAGTTCGTCTGGACGACCCATCATGCACTGATGGACGGGCGCTCCCTTTTCATGGTGAGCGCGGAACTCTTCGAACGGTACGATCACCTGCTCGTCGGGCGCCGGGCCGAGCGTCCCCGTCCGCGCCCGTACCGGGACTACGTCGCCTGGCTGGCCGAGCAGGACCTTGTCGCAGCGGAGTCGTTCTGGCGTGCCGATCTGGCTGGTGTTACGGAGCCCACGCCATTCGTCGTCGACGTGGTCCGCGTCCCCGACCCCGGTGAGAACGTCCTGACGGCCGTGGAGACCGAGCTTTCGGAAGAGATGACCAGGGCACTGGAACTCCTGGTCCGTGAGCAACAGGTAACCGCTAATAACGTCGTGCAGGCGGCGTGGACGGTCCTCCTGCAACAGCTCAGTGGCCGCCATGACGTAGTATTCGGTACAACCCGGGCATGTCGCGGATTCCTGGACGGCGCCCAGGACATGCTTGGTCTCTTTCTCAATACGCTGCCATTCCGCGTCGTCGCCCCGAGCACGATGACCGTGATCGAGCTGCTGAAGCGGCTGCGACGGCATCAGCTGGCGCTGCGAGAGTTTGAGCACACCTCGCCGACCCGTATCCACACCTGGAGTGATATTCCGGCCTCGCTCCCGATGTTCGAGAGTCTGCTCATCTTTGAGAACTACCTGCCTGCTACCCGGCTGCGGTCGCTGGGGGGTTCCTGGCGGCACCGGGAATTCCGTCTGGAGGAGCAGACGAATTACCCGCTCACTCTCTATGCGAACCACGACCACCGCCTCATCCTCAGGATCGGTTATGACCGCCGCCGTTTCACCGACAAGACGGTAGAACGGATGGGATCCCAGGTTCGGCGGTTGTTGGAGGCGATGGTTGCCGCCCCGGAGGTCCCCCTCGGTGCGCTTCCGAAACTTGCCCCGGAGGAGCTGGCCGGCCGGCGGACGAAGGGACTGGCCGGGCCGGTCGGACCGGTTGAGCCGGTTGAGCCGGGGGAGCCGGGGGAGCCGGGGGAGCCGGCTGGAGTTGTCGAGCACGAGACCGACTGGGTACGGCGCCTGATGTCCGTCGAGCCGCTCGACCTCCCGCGCCGTAATCCGGTCGCGGATCCGCCGCACCGGTACCGGGATATCCGATTCCCCGTCCCCGCTGATCTCGCCGGCGTGGAGGAGAAGATGGCCGCACGGGATGGTGACGGCCGGGGGCGCGATAGGTCCGAATGGTTGCTCACGGTGCTGCTGGCCTTCCTGGTTCGATTCAGCGGTGCGGACGGTCCGGACGTCGACCTGTCGTGGGAAGCCGAATCCGACGCCTCGGGCGGGGATGGCATACCGCTTGCCCGCCATCGGCCGTTCCGGGTGCCCTCGCTCAACGAGAGCCGGGGTTTCCTGGAGTTCCGCCGTGAGGTGGCCAGGCAGCTCCGCCTGTTCAGCGGGCGTAGCGGCCACCCCCGCGACCTAGGGGTTCGTCACGCGGAGCTACGTGCGTGCGCGCCATGGGCCGAGCGCGGCATGCCGGTCGCCGTCGAGCTGGTTGACAATCTCGATGTCGCTGCCGAGCCGCGGTCCGCGACCGTGCTGTTCGCGCAGATCCCGCGAGACGGTGAGGGATGCCGCTGGCTCATCGCCGAGAACGTCCTGCAAACTGGTGCGGCCGACACGATGCGCTCCATGTTCGTCGCGTTCCTCGAGGCCCTCACGGGCTCCGCGACGGCCGATCTGACCCAGCTCCCGCTATTGTCGCCCGAGGACACGCAACGTGTGCTTGTCACCTGGAACGACACGGACGCCGACTACCCGCGCGACCTGTGCGCGCATCAGTTGTTCATACGGCAGGCACGTAGCCGTCCCGAGGCACCCGCCGTCGTCTGCTCTGATCGCAGTCTCTCGTACGGCGAACTTGATCGACGGTCGACGCGCCTCGCCGCGTTCCTCGGTCGCCACGGCATCGGTCCCGGCAGCCTTGTCGGCATCTACCTCGAGCGGTCGGAAGAAATTGTTGTCGCTGTACTCGGCGTGATGAAATCCGGAGCGGCCTTTGTGCCGTTGGATCCGGTGTATCCACCCGACCGCATCACTCAGATGCTCACCAGTTCGGGGTCGACACTGCTGCTCACCCGGACGAGTTTGGAGCCCGATGTCCGGGACTGCCCGGCGACCGTCGTCACGCTCGATCAGTACTGGGATGTGATCGCGACAGCCGGGGGCGGTCCGGGCGAGGAACATGACGAGGAATCTGACGAGGAAAAATATGACCGAGGGTCACCGGAGGGTCGTGCTTATGTAATCTACACGTCGGGGTCGACCGGCCGGCCCAAGGGGGTGGATGTCGGCCACCGGGCCCTGACGAACCTTCTGTGCTCGATGGCGCGGACTCCAGGATTTACCGAGTACGACCGCCTGCTGGCGGTGACCACGGTCTGCTTTGACATCGCCTACCTCGAGCTTCTCCTGCCGCTGGTGACAGGCGGGCAGGTCGAGGTGGTACCCGCCGATGTCGCCAGTGACGGGTTCGAACTGCGGAGACGGATCGAGCGGAGCCGCCCGACGGTCATGCAGGCGACCCCGGCGACCTGGCGGATGCTGATCGCCGCGGCCTGGGAGGGTGACCGTGGCCTGACGGCCCTGTGCGGAGGCGAACAGCTGCCTCGCGACCTCGCTGACGGCCTTCTCGCGCGGGTTGCGAAGGTGTGGAACCTCTACGGCCCGACCGAGACGACGATCTGGTCCTCGGTCGACCGCGTGGAGCCGGGTCGGCAGGTTACGATCGGGCGACCGATCGCCAATACCCGGTTTTACGTCCTCGACAGATGGCTTCAGCCGGTGCCGCCCGGGGTACCCGGCGAGCTGTACATCGGTGGGGACGGGGTGGCCGCGGGCTATCTCGGCGAGCCGGAGCTCACCCGGGAAAGGTTCGTCCGAGACCCGTTCGGACCGGACGAGTCCGCCGTCATGTACCGGACCGGGGACATCGTGCGCCACTTGCCCGACGGCCGGATTGACTACCTCCACAGGGTCGACAACCAGGTCAAGCTGCACGGATATCGCATCGAACCCGGTGAGATCGAAGAAGCTCTGCGCCGGCATGACGGCATCGCTGAGGCGGTGGTCTGCCCACGCGACATCGCCCCCGGTAACCGCCAGCTGGTGGCCTACCTCGTCTCGGCCGAATCCGGCCTCGGCGCGCGGCCGGAGGAACTCCGGCGGTACCTACGTACCCGACTACCTCCCTACATGATCCCGGCTGCGTTCGTGACCGTGACACGTCTGCCGCTGACAGCCAACGGCAAGATCGATCGTCGGTCCCTACCGGGGCCGCCTGAGGTTCTCCCGCCCGCAGGCGGAGAGCGGGTCCTGCCCCGTAGCGAGCTCGAGGCGGCAGTCGCCAGCATCTGGCGGGGTGTCCTGGGGGTGCCGGAGGTCGGAATCGACGAGAACTTCTTCGACGCCGGCGGTAACTCGTTGCTGCTCATGCAGGTTCTGATCCGGCTTCAGGCGGAGCTGTCCGAGTCGCTTACGCGGGTCGACATGTTCGCCTATCCGACTGTCCGGGGACTGGCGGCATACTTGTCCACCGCTGCGCCACGCCGGTCCGGTGACGCCGGATCCGGCGCGCCACACCCTCCCGGACGAGCTGGGGCACCCGAAGAATCCGGGGGGCGTTCCCGGTCAGCACTCGCGGGCCTCAGGCGCAGACGTGGTGGTCTCAGCTCCCGCCAGCCACCCGGCGCATGAGGCACCCGGCGCATGAGGCGGGCCCGTCGGCGACGCGTTCGAAAACTCGGCTGGGAAGGTGAGGAATGGTCCGCTGCAAGATCTGTTCACTGAACGCTGGTCATCCGGGAATATCACTTGACAATGATGGCGTGTGCAACCTGTGTAGCCTCGACGTCGCGGTCGAGATGTTCGAGAACTTCACCTACGTGTCCAGAACCTACGAGGAGTTCGCGAACAGCGGGCCGAACGAGCGTGGTCCCTACGACTGCCTGCTGATGTACAGCGGTGGCAAGGACAGCACGTACATGCTGGACAAGTTCGTGAACGAGTACCATAAAAGAGTCGTCTCCTACACCTTCGAAATTCCCTTCGAGAGCAGCCATGCCGCAGCGAACATGCGGCTTGCCCAGGAGAGGATCCCGGCCACCTTCGTCACCGACCGGTCCGACAAGATAAAGGACATGATGAGGGAGGTGTTCAACCGACCGGTCCCGGAGCGGCCGGGTAAGTACCTGGACGAGAAACTTCCCTGTGTCTCGTGCCGGTCATTCTTTGTCATCCGGGCAATCCTGCACGCGTGGCGGAACAACATCCCCTACATCATCCTGTGCGCGGACCCGCAACAGACGCTCACGATGGAGTCGAACGTCCGGAAGATCGTTAAGAACTTCTACCAGATCTTCGGCCGGGACCGGACCGGCGAGTTCTTCTCGGGCGGGCTGGAGGAACTACTGTTCGCCGACGAGCGTGAGCTGCCGAAGATTGTCTTTCCCTTCGTCGCCCTACGCGACGAATACGACCCCGACCGGATCGTCGCGGAGCTGAAGGCGAAAGGAATTTACGAATCCTCGCCATTCGAGACCCACTGCACGCTTTTTCCGCTACTCAACTACTACTCGTTCAGGAATTGGGGCTGTATGTTCTACAAGCTGAACGCGTCGAGTTATGTGCGGGCGGTCAACCGAAACAAGGACTACGACCGGTCCACCTACAGTGTCAAGTTCCCCCGATCGGTCGATGTGGCCGAGGTCGAGGACCGACTCAGGGCGATCGTGTTCGAGATCGCGGCAGGGGAGGGGGACCCCGGCGCGCACGAGGAGGCCCTCGTCGAGGTGTTCAAGCAGCTTGATGCCGGCGAGGACGCCGCCCGGTATGTCGCCCGTAGTTTCCTCGACCTGCGTACCGTGGCCGCGGACATGGGCATCCGACTCGACTGAGAGTCTGCGCTGAAGGGGGAGACGATGGAACGACCAGACGACGTCCGGGATTCCGACATCGCTATTATCGGGATGGCGTGCCGTTTTCCCGGGGCCGATACCGTCGAGGAATTCTGGCAGAATCTGTGTGACGGGCGTGAGACCACCACCTTCTTCACCGAGGCCGAACTGCTGRCAGCCGGCGTCGGCCCCGCACTCGTGGCGGACCCGCGCTATGTGCGGGCCGGGCAGATACTGGCCGACATCGAGATGTTCGACGCCGAGGTCTTCGGGATCACGAGCGAGGAGGCGGAGCTCCTGGACCCACAGCAACGGCACTTCCTCGAATGCGCGCTCACGGCGCTTGAGAACGCCGGTTACAACCCGGACACCTGCCCCGGACCGATCGGTATCTATGCCGGCGCCGGGCTGAACACCTACCTTCTACGCAACCTCTCCGGCCGTTTCCGCCACGGGTCGACGCTGGAACGTTACCGGCTGATGATAGGCAACGACAAGGACTTCCTGGCGACGCGCGTGGCCTACAAGCTGAACCTGCGGGGCCCGGCGGTGAACGTGAACACCGCCTGCTCCACTTCGCTGGTGGCCGTCAATCTGGCCTGCCTGAGCCTGCTGGGCGGAGAGTGCGATCTTGCGTTGGCCGGAGCGGCCCATATCAAGGTGCCACAGGCCGAGGGCTACCTTTTCCAGGAGGGAATGATCCTGTCGCCGGACGGCCGGTGCCGGGCTTTCGACGCCCGAGCGCAGGGCACGATCCTCGGCAGCGGTGTCGGCATCGTGGTCCTGAAGCGGTTGGCCGACGCGCTCGCCGACGGCGACTGGATTCACGCGGTCATCAAGGGAAGCGCGGTCAACAACGACGGCGGCGCGAAGACCGGCTACACGGCTCCCAGCGTGCAGGGCCAGGCCGCCGTGATCGCCGAGGCTCAGGCTCTTGCCGGTTGCGCCGCCGAGACGATCACCTATGTCGAGGCCCACGGTACCGGCACCCCGCTCGGGGACCCGGTCGAGCTCGCCGCCCTGACCGACGTGTTCCTGCGGCAGGACGTGTTCCTGCGGCAGACAGGGGCAGGCGCCCGGTGCGCCATCGGTTCGGTCAAGACCAACATCGGCCACCTGGACGCGGCCTCCGGGATCGCCGGACTGATCAAAACCTCGCTGATGCTGCGACACCGGCGGATCGTGCCGAGCCTGCACTTCGAAAAACCCAATCCCGACATCGACTTCGACGCCAATCCCTTCCGCGTCGCCACGGAGTCCCAGGAGTGGCCGGCATCGGGCACAGCCCCGCGACGTGCCGGCGTGAGCTCGTTCGGCATTGGCGGCACGAACGCCCATGTGATTCTTGAGGAGCCGCCGCCCCGCGAACGCGAGCCCGGGGTGCCGCCTTCGGACGGCTGGCAGTTGCTGATGATCTCTGCCGGCTCGGTCGCGGCGCTCGAGGAGGCAACGGAGAATCTGGCGCGTCATCTGCGCGTGCACCGCGAGACGCTCGACCTCGCCGACGTGGCGTACACGCTCGCGGTGGGACGCCGGGCACGTGCGTACCGACGGGCGCTGGTGTGCCGGGACGTCCACGACGCCGCACTGACGCTCGCGCTCGGGGAGCCCGACCGCGTGTCCACCGGGCAGGTTGCCGACGGCGAGGCCGACGTAGTCTTCGTTTTCGCGCACCGTCTTATGGAGAACGGCGACGACACCCCTCTCGCCGGCCTGTACCGCGACGCCGCCGTATACCGCGACGTCGCTGTGTTCCGCGACGCGGTCGACCGGTGCGCGGTGGCCCTCAAGACTCTCGGGGTGAGGCCGCGGACACCCGACCCGGCGTCGTTGTTGCGTGCGCGGCATGGCGACGCCGTCGCCGCCTTCGTCGGGCAGTACGCTCTCGCCGAGCTCTGGACGGCATGTGGTGTGCGTCCGAGCGCGCTGGTGGGGTTCGGCTCGGGCGATCTGGTCGCCGCCTGCCTCGCCGGGATCTTCCCCCTCGAGTCCGCGCTCGGGCTGGCCTGGGCGCAGGCGCACGGCGAGCCGGCCGGCAACCTCACGCCAGCGGCCCCCCGGTACCCCGTGTGGTCCGCGGCAGTCAACGGTTGGCTGGACGTGGGTGCGCCGGTGCCGTCGGCGGGCTGGGTCGGGCCGCGTGACGAGACTCCCGACGCCGAGGAACGTCTCGCCCTCCTGCTCGACGGTCGGCGCGAGACATCATCCGGGCGGAAGGTTGTGCCATTGGAGATGGACCCGCGCGGCACCCGTCCCGACGCTGGCACCCGTCCCGACGACGACGCCCGACACGTGTGGCTGGCGACCGCGGGGCGCCTGTGGACAAGCGGCGTCAGCCTCGACTGGTCGGCGTTGCATGCTGGCCAGGGACATCGGCGCGTGCCCCTGCCGACCTACCCGTTCCAGCGCAGGCGCTACTGGGTCGAGGCGGACGAGCACGCGTTTCCGGCGACTGCCGGAGGAACCGATGCCGGCCCCGCGCCGGCGGAGGGGACGCTGCGCGACCGAGTGGAGACGGCACGGGACGCCGAGAGACCCGCACTTGTCATCGATTTCATCCAACATCAGGTCGCGGAAATGCTCGGACTGGACGATGCGGCACAGGTGGACCCGGATCAGAACCTCTTCACGCTGGGGCTGGACTCGCTGAATCTGATCGAGATCGCGGCACGGCTGGGTGCCGAGCTGGAGCAGGACGTCCGGGCCTCGGTCTTCACCGATCATCCGACTATCCGCGCCTACGTGGAAAAGCTGGCGGCATCGCAGGACCTGCCCGGCACCGGCCCAGGCACCCTGACGGGGTAGCCGGCGGTCCGTGGCGCGGATGCCTCCGGGACAGGCCGCCGGTGTCGTTCGACGTGTCGTGTCTCGGCATCCCGAGAGCCAACCCGCACCCGCAAGGGTGGCTCATCTGCTGGGTGGGAAGGTCGATGGTAACGGCTTGGGCGGGGCGACGATAGCCGGCTACGGGCGAGGCGGCCCTGGTG
This sequence comes from Frankia sp. KB5, assembly GCF_002099325.1. Classification (NCBI taxonomy): domain Bacteria; kingdom Bacillati; phylum Actinomycetota; class Actinomycetes; order Frankiales; family Frankiaceae; genus Frankia; species Frankia sp. KB5. Next base: position 14,997 of record NZ_MRUJ01000102.1, read on the forward strand.
GAGGTTGCCGCGCATCCGGTGGACGCCGTTCTGCTCGACCTGATGTTGCCGGGCATGGATGGTTTGGAGGTGTGCCGTCGCCTGCGTACCTCAGGGGACCTGCCGGGCCTGGTGAGCCGCGGGCGCTGACCGTCGGCCCCCTGGAGATCCGTTGCGCGGAGGGGGTGGTCCTTCGGGACGGCCGCGACGCGCGCCTCACCTGCGGGTCAGCCGGGCAGCTGACGGGCATCTCCTGGCCATGCTGTCCGCGCGGCAACAAGGCATGTGGCGGTCCCGCGCGCGCCGGCTGTGGACCAGCTTCTGGACGATTCCGGCCCTGTGTACCGCCTTGGCGGTTGGTCTTGCCGTTTCGGTTCCCTGGCTGGATGAGCGGGGGCTGTCCGCCGCGCTGCCGTTCCTGTTCAGCGGCGGGCCGGACGGTGCACGATCCGTGTTGTCCGCGGTCGCCTCCTCCATGATCTCGTTTACCGCGCTGGTGTTCTCGATCACGATCGTGACGCTGCAGCTGACCAGTGGCCAGTTCTCGCCTCGGGTGCTGCGGACCTTCCTTCAGGATCGCCTCACCCAACTGGCACTGGGTGTCTTCGTTGCGACTTTCGTCTATGCGCTGGCGGTCCTGCGCTCGGTCCGCGGCGCGGACACGGCCCGGTCGTTTGTGCCGCGGACGGCTGTCACTCTGTCGGTTCTGCTGGTACTCATCAGCGTTGTGCTCTTCATCGCTTATATCCACCACGTGACCAATGCGGTCCGGGTGTCGCAGATCTTGGCCTCGATCGGCACGCAGACCCGCCGATGCATCGCTCRCCGCTTCGATGGCGTCGGCTCCGTATCCTCGGTACCTCTGCCGACGGCCGCGCGCAGCCCAAGATATAAGATCATAAGCGCCCCGCGGAACGGTATTATCGCCGTGGTGCGAGACCGACCGGTGGTTCGGGCTGCCTCGCAGGCTAATTGTCTGGTTGTGCTCGTGCCAAAGATCGGTGATTTCGTTGCTGCCGGGATGCCGCTGTTCACCGTGCACGATGGCCCCGCCGACGGCCTCCGCGGAGACCTCGACCGGCAGGCCGTGATTGACGCGGTGGATATCGAGATCGAGCGGAGCATGGAGCAGGACATTGCGTTCGGCTTCCGGCAGCTGGCCGATATCGCGGAACGCGCCCTGTCACCAGCCATGAACGACCATACGACCGCGGTGGCGGCGGTCGATCAGGTGCATGATCTGCTACGCCGGCTTGTCACGCGGCACCTGACGCCCCGGGCCCATACTGACCGGGACGGCCAGCCGCGGCTCGTGGTGCCGGAACCCGATCTCGAGGACTACCTGCGGATCGGCGTGGACGACATTAGCCGGTGGGCGCAGGACTCCCCACGGGTGCTCTCCCGGCTGCGCCTCATGCTGCGCGACGTGTACGAGCAGGCTCGGCCTGAGCACCGGGCGCGCATCGCTTGCCGCGTCACCCGCTTGGAGCGCCGCCTCGCCGCCAGGAAAGGCTGACCGGGACGGCTAGATGTCCCGTTGCATCCCCTCCCGTGACTGCCCAGACGTCACCTTCTCACCGCCGGTGAACGTCGCCGATGGGTGTGCTGATGGATGAGGTGTGCGATCGGGGATGCTTGGCGGTTGCCGCGGTCAGTGGTGGCGGTCCTCGTACTGCGCGGCTGTGGTGACGTCTCGGGGATAGGTGCGTAGCGCCCGGAGACCGACGAGGCCGGCGGCCACCATGGGAGCCATCATGATCAGGAAGGTGAGTTGCAGGCCCCGGCGGGGCGGGGGCGCGAGCTCGTCCGGAGGGGCCGGGATACAGCCAGCCGCGGGAACGGCGCCGAATGCCCGCGACCGATGCCTTCTTCCTCGAGGTGGAAGGCCCCCGCAGCCCGCAGCAGGTCGGGGGCGTCGCGGTTCTGAGACTCCTCCCCGGCAGCTCCTCGCCCACGCTCGCCGACATCCGCGCCCATGTCGCTCGGCGCCTGGCGGATATTCCCCCGATGTTGCGACGAGTCGTGTCGCCGGGGCCGTTGTCCGGCTACAGATGGGAACTGGCCCGGAGTATCGACCTGTCCTGGCATGTCCGCGAGGTGACCCGGCAGCCCGGAGCCGTGCGGCCGGATTCGCTGTCCGCCTCGCCCGCGCCCGCGCGATGGGCGGCCGTGACCACCGGCATGGTGCGGCTCGGGCTGGACGGAGCCGCGCCCCCCTTCCCCTGGTCTGGGCGATCGGGACCGGCTCGCCGGGTGCGGATGGTGCGGCTGCGACTGCCCGAGGTTCGGGCAGTCGCGCGGGCCGCGAACGCCCGCGTGACCGACGTCCTGCTCGCCATGGTGGCACAGGCTGGCCCAGCTGCTGGCCGAGCAGGGCCAGCCGTGCGGTGCGGCGGTCCGTGCCATCACGCCGATCTCTCTGCGCACGACAGGCACCGCCATCGGCGACGACCTGGGTAACGCGACCACGGCGGTGCAGCTTGACCTGCCGCTCGACCCGATGCCAGTGTCCTGGCGGTTGCGGGCGATTACCGCCGGTGGCCGGCGGGCGCGGCGCCCGGGGCGGATCCTCGCGGCCGGCGCGGCCCTGCGGGTGATAGGTGCCCTGCCGGCGCCGCTGCGCGGACCCGCGGCTCGCAGCGTCTATCAGGGTCGGCATATTGGAATGATCGTATCGAACCTTCCAGGCGCGGCGGGCCCGCGGGAGTTCGTCGGCCTGCCACTGCTCGACACCTACCCGCTGGTCCCCCCTCGCCGAAGGCGTGCCGCTTGCGGTGGGGGCACTCGGCTGGCAGGACGAACTCTGCCTCTCGGTGACGACGGATCCCAGCCTTGTGCCGCCGACGGCGGACCTGGCCGGGCGGCTGTCCGCCGGGCTGGACCAGCTGCGTCGCGAGGTGAGCGCCCCGGCGCGCGCCCCTGGGACGGGGTCCGCCTCGGCCGGCTACCAGGGGCGCCCAATCTCGATCGAGTGGGCTGGCCGCGGCTGGCGTCGCCCGGGCGATGCCGGTGACCCGTAAGGACGGCGTGTAGCCGGGAGCGGCCGTGGGTGGGGGCGGATGGTTGGCCGGTCGCCGGTGCGGGAATGGCCGAGGCGGTGGCCTGTCGAGTGCCTGACGGAGAGTGCCTGACGGAGAGTCGGTGCGGGACGCTCGCAGGAGAGGGGTGGGTATGCGCGACTTCCCGATCGACCTGGGGATCAGGCCTGGCGCGGGAATGGGCGCGGGGCGGCCGATATGACCGCGGTCCGGCTTCCTGACCCGGTACGGCGGGTCCGGGCGATGCGTTCTGGTGGTGTGAGYGCGGCGGCGTTGGAGCGGGATCTGGCGGCGCGGGTGGATGGTGAGGTGCGGTTCGACGCCGGCACCCGGGGGGCGTATTCGACGGACGCGTCCAATTTCCGGCAGGTGCCGATCGGGGTGGTGGTACCGAGGTCGGTGGAGGCGGGTGCCGAGGCGGTCGCGGTGTGCCGGGAGCATGACGCGCCGGTGCTGTCGCGGGGTGGGGGGACGAGCCTGGCGGGGGAGTCGACGAACGCGGCGGTGATGATTGACTGGTCGAAGTACTGCACCGGGCTGTTGTCGGTGGATCCGGATGGCCGGCGGTGCGTGGTGGAGCCGGGCGTTGTACTGGACCATCTCAACGACCTGCTGTCGCCGCATGGGCTGCGGTTCGGGCCGGAGCCGGCCACGCACAACCACTGCACCCTCGGCGGGATGATCGGGAACAACTCGTGCGGGTCGACGGCACAGCGGGCCGGCAAGGTGGTGGACAACATCGCCCGCCTGGAGGTGCTGCTGTATGACGGGACCCGGATGTGGGTGGGGGAGACATCCGACGATGAGTATGTCGAGACCGTGCGTGCGGGAGGCCGTCGGGCGCAGGTGTACCGGCAGGTGCGGGAGCTGCGGGACCACTATCTGGCCGAGATCCGGCGGTGCTATCCGGAGGTGCCGCGGCGGGTGTCCGGCTACAACCTGGACAGCCTGCTGCCAGAAAAGCACTTCCATGTCGCGCGGGCCTTGGTCGGCAGCGAGTCGACGTTGGTCACGGTGCTGCGGGCCGAGCTGGAACTGGTGCCGGTGGTGCCGGCACAGTCGCTGGTCGTGCTCGGCTACCCGGACATCGCCGCGGCCGGGGACGCGGTACGGCGGGTGCTGCCGCACGACCCGATCGCGTTGGAGGGCCTGGACGACAGGCTGATCCACTTCGAGCGGGAGAAGCACCTGTACCCGGAGGCGTTGGCGCTGCTGCCCGAGGGATCGGCCGGCTGGCTGCTCGTGCAGTTCGGCGGCCAGACAACCGAGGAGGCCGACCGCAAGGCCCGGGCGATGCTGGACGACCTGTGCTCCTCGCCGCATCCGCCGGTGGCGTCGTTCTTCGACGACCCGGCCCGGGAGGCCGAGCTGTGGGAGGTGCGGGAGGCGGGACTGGGCGCGACTACCCGGGTGCCGGGCCTGCCGGATACCTGGCCCGGGTTCGAGGACAGCGCGGTCAGCCCGGACCGGCTCGGCGACTACCTGCGCGACCTACGCAAGCTGTACGGCGAGTTCGGGTTCTCCGAGGCGTCGCTCTACGGCCATTTCGGGCAGGGCTGCGTGCACAGCCGGATCCCGTTCGACCTGGTCACCGCCTCTGGGGTGGGCAGCTATCGGGAGTTCTTGGAACGGGCCGCGGACCTGGTCGCCTCCTATGGTGGGTCGCTGTCCGGGGAGCACGGCGACGGCCAGCAGCGCGGCGAGCTGCTGCCGAAGATGTTCGGCGCGGACATCGTCCGCGCGTTCGGTCAGTTCAAGGCGATTTTCGATCCGGGGAACCGGATGAACCCCGGCAAGGTCGTGGCTCCCTATCCGATTGACGACAAACTGCGGCTGGGCGCGGACTGGGAACCCGCCGAGACGGAGACCTTCTTCCGCTACCCACATGACGGGGGCAGTTTCAGCCGGGCGGTGCTGCGCTGCGTCGGGGTCGGCCGCTGCCGCCGCGAGGGCGGCGGTGTGATGTGCCCGTCCTACATGGTCACCCGGGAGGAGGAGCATTCGACTCGGGGCCGAGCCCGGCTGCTGTTCGAGATGCTGGCGGGCCACCCGGACTCGCCGATCCGCGACGGCTGGCGCTCGACAGCGGTGCGCGACGCGCTCGACCTGTGCCTGGCCTGCAAGGGCTGCAAGAGCGACTGCCCGGTGAACGTGGACATGGCCACCTACAAGGCCGAGTTTCTGGCCCACCACTATGCGGGGCGCATCCGGCCGCTGGCTCATTACTCGATGGGATGGCTGCCGCTGGCCGCCAGGCTCGCTTCCCTGGCGCCCCGGACGGTGAACGCGCTCGCGACCGCGCCCGGGCTCACCGACCTGGTGAAGCTCGCCGGCGGGGTGGCCCGGGCACGGGCCATCCCGCCGTTCGCGTCCGAGTCCCTGCAGGCCTGGTACGCCCGGCGCGGGCCGCGAGGATCCGGCCGGCGGGGCGAGGTGGTGCTCTGGCCGGACACCTTTACCAACCGCTTCCACCCGCACATCGGGCAGGCGGCGATCGAGGTGTTGGAGGACGCCGGCTGGCGGGTCGTGACGCCCGGCGGGACGGTGTGCTGCGGCCTGACCTGGATCTCCACGGGCCAGCTGGCCACCGCGCAGCGGGTGCTGCGGCGCACGACCCGGCTGCTGCATCCGTACCTGCGGGCCGGGACGCCGATCGTCGGGCTCGAACCGAGCTGTACGGCGGTCTTCCGCTCAGACGCCGAGGAACTGTTCCCGCGCGACCCCGACGTCTCCCGGCTGCGCCAGCAGACCCTGACCTTCGCCGAGCTGCTGTACGACCGAACGCCCGGCTGGCAACCTCCGTCGCTGGGCCGGCCCGCGATGGTCCAGACCCACTGCCACCAGCACGCGGTGCTGGGTTTCAACGCGGACACCGCGCTGATGCGCGAGATGGGGATGGACCCGCGGGTGCTGGACTCGGGCTGCTGCGGACTCGCGGGCAACTTCGGCTTCGAGCGGGGCCACTACGACGTGTCACAGGCCTGCGGGGAGCGGGTGCTGTTTCCCGCCCTGCGCGACGCGCCCGACGGCGCCTTGGTCTTGGCGGACGGCTTCAGCTGCCGCACACAGATCGAGCAGGGCGAGGCCGGTGGGCGGCAGGCCGTCCATCTCGCCGAAGTGGTGGCCATGGCCCGGTTCGGCGACGTGCCGGCAGCCCGGCCGGAGCAGGCTGTCGAGCGGCCCTCGTCGCCACGGGCCGCGTCGCTGGCGGTATTGCCCGGTCTCGGCGTTGCCGCGGCGGCCGCAGGCGGCCTGGCCGCCCGCGCCGCGGGACAGCGGATCCGTGACCACTGAATATCCCGGCACTGGACGTATCGCGGCACTGGACGGAGGGATGATGCGGAGATCAGCTGACCAGCCGGGCGGCCGGCGCGGAGTGGTGGTGGTCACCGGGGGTTCGGCGGGGCTCGGTCGGGCGATCGTCCGGCAGTTCGCGCGCCGCGGCTACGACGTGGGTGTCCTGGCCCGTGGCGAGGATGGTCTGGCCGGTGCGGTAGCGGACGTGGCGGCGGCGGGCCGGCGCGGCCTCGCGCTGCCCGCGGACGTCGCCGACGCCGCGGGCGTGCAGGAGGCCGCCGAGCGGGCGCGCGCGGAGCTGGGGCCGGTCGACGTCTGGGTCAACAACGCGATGGCCAGCGTCTTCGCTCCCTTTCCCCAGATCACCCCGGAGGAGTTCGAACGCGCCACAGTCACCACCTACCTGGGCCATGTCAACGGAACCCGTGCGGCGCTGCGGCACATGATGGCACGTGACCACGGGGTGATCATCCAGGTGGGTTCCGCCCTCGCCTTCCGCGGTATCCCGTTGCAGTCGGCCTACTGCGGCGCCAAGCACGCCATCGTCGGCTTCACCGAGTCGGTGCTGACCGAACTGCTGCACGACGGCAGCAACGTGCGGGTTGTGATGGTACACATGCCCGCGCTCAACACCGTCCAGTTCAACTGGGTGTGCTCCCGGCTGCGTCACCACCCGCGGCCCGTCCCGCCGATCTACCAGCCCGAGGTGGGCGCGCGTGCGGTGGTCCACGCGGCCGAGCACCCACGGCGCAGCATGTGGGTCGGCGTCTCCACCGTCGCCACCATCCTTGGCAACCGGATCGCGCCCGCCCTGCTGGACCGCTACCTCGCCCGCACCGGCTACGCCAGCCAGCAGGCACCCGACGACCACAACCCGATGCTCGGCGAGAACATCTTCTACCCGGTGCCCGGCGACCACGGCGCGCACGGCGATTTCGACGACCGCGCCCACGCCCACAGCCCGGAACTCTGGCTCAGCCAGCACCGCCGCGGGGTGCTCGCCGCCGTGGTCACCGCGGCCGCCGTGGTCACCGCGGCCGGCATGGGAGTCGGGGCCGGCATGGGAGTCGGGGCCGACCGGATGCCCCGGCACCGGTAGGGGGCCGGCGACGGGCGCGCCGGGCCAGCCTGTTGATCTTTCGGTTGCCTGACGAATCCCAGCGGTAGGGGAGAACGTCCGCCCAGGTGGGAACGCTTACCTTGGCGGCCCGTGCAGATCGGCCGCCGTAGGTGGCACCAAGATTGCCAAAAAAGTCAGTCAGGAGGGAACACTCACTCATGGGCGCATTCGAAGAGGCGAAAGGCAAGATCAAGAAAGCGGCAGCCGATGTGACCGGCAGCGAAGGGCTGCGGCAGGAGGGGCAGCAGCAGGAGGAGAAGGGCCGGGAGCAGCGCGAGGCGGAAGAGGCCCGGGCTCAGGCTCAGGCCCACGAGAGGGAAGCCGAAGGCCACGAGCAGCGGGAGCGGTCCGAACAGGGGACCTGACCACGGTACGGATCGTGGCAACCGAGGCGGTGTCCCGCGGCCTGGAACCAGCCGCGGGACCAACAATGTGCGGGACCAACAATGTGGCGGATCGGTCGGACCGGGTGGGCGGCGCTCAGGGCCATGCGGACCGGGTGGGGGATCCTGCTGGTGGCGCAGCCCGGGCTGGTTCTGCGGGCCGCGGGCGGCCACTCCTCCAGCCGCGCCCGGCCGGCAGCCGTGCGGGTGCTGGGAGCCCGCCATCTCGTCCAGAGCCTGCTACCGCCGGGCCGGCTTGGCGTCGCTGCGGACTGCCTGCATGCCGCGAGCATGCTCGCTTTCGCCGCGGCCGTTCCCGGGCACCGCCGGCTGGCCTTGGCCGACTCCGTGGTGGCGTCGGCGTTCGCGGCGTCAGCGTTCGCGGCCGAGCAGCCAACCCTGCAGGAGGTCTCCGCGGCGAGGGGACGGGCCGCGCGGGGTGCGGGCGACGGCCCCGGCCAGACCGAGGGCGCAGCCGCCCAGCATCGGCGCTGCCGCCAGCCATAGCCAGCCTGTCCGGATCTGGCTGATCAGACTGGCCTGCAAGTCTCGCAGTACCGCCTGGGCGCTCGCCGGCAGAGCCGGCACCGCCCTGGTGACTCGGTCCCGCCGAAGGCTGGTGCGGCTGCCGCCGGTGCCTTGAGGTGACCGGCGGGTCGCGGGGGCCGAGGTTGTCTCCTGGCTTCGCCAGCCAAGGTGAACGTTCGGAGGAGGATTTCGTGCCGGAGGGCCGCCCAGCCCCGCGAGCCTGGCGGATCTTCCGTGGCCACGGAAGCCAACCTCGCCCACCCCGTCCCGGGGCAGCAGCCTGGGCGACCGGGTAGGCGTGGCGGGCCGCGGTTTCGGGGAGACAGCAGGCATGCCAGCGGTTGAGAGCGTGGAGGTCGCCGCCTACCTGGTGCCGACCGAGCAGCCCGAGTCGGACGGGACGCTGGAGTGGGGTTCCGTCACCCTGGTGGTGGTGACGGTCCGGACCGGCGGCCAGGCCGGTCTGGGCTACACCTACTGCCATCTCGCTGCCGCGGATGTCGTCGCGGGAAAGTTGGCGGCGGTGGTGACTGGCCGGGACGCGTTGCGGGTCGGTGCCTGCTGGTCGGCGATGCAGGCGGCGGTGCGGAACATCGGCCGTCCCGGCATGGCCGCAGAGGCGATCTCGGCGGTGGACATAGCGCTGTGGGATCTCAAGGCGCGGCTGCTCGGTGTCCCGCTGGTGGTGGCGCTGGACGCGGTGCACGACCGGGTCCCGATCTACGGCAGTGGCGGCTTCACGTCCTATCCGGACAGCCAGCTCTGCGATCAGTTGTCGGGTTGGGCGGCGGCGGGTATCCCGCGGGTGAAGATGAAGGTCGGCCGGGACCCGGCGGAGGACCGGAAGCGGGTGGCTGTGGCCCGGCGGGCAGTCGGATCCGACGTCGAGCTCTATGTGGACGCGAACGGGGCGTACAGCCGCAAGCAGGCGTTGATGCTGGCGGAGATCTTCGCGGAGCAGGATGTGCGCTGGTTCGAGGAGCCGGTCAGCTCCGACGACCTGGAGGGGTTGCGGCTGCTGCGGGACCGYGGCCCGGCGGGGATGGACATCGCGGCCGGCGAGTACGGCTACACGTTGTCCGGTCTGGAACGGATGCTGGCCGCGGGTGCTGTCGACTGCCTGCAGGTGGACGTCACCCGCTGCGGCGGCATCAGCGGGTTCCTGCGGGCGGCGGCGCTGTGCGACGCGCGGGGGATCGACCTGTCCGCCCACTGTGCGCCGCAGGTCAGCGTGCACGCCTGCACCGCGGTGTGGCATCTGCGGCACCTCGAGTACTTCCACGACCACGTCCGGGTCGAACATCTGCTGTTCGACGGGGTCCTCGATGCGCGGCCGGACGGGACGCTGGTCCCGGATCGGTCGCGGTGCGGCCTGGGCCTGTCGGTGCGGCAGCGGGACGCCGAACGGTTCCGGGTCCGATGACCGCGGCGTACGGCGAGGCGGACCACAGCACCGGGCCGGACGGGTCGATGCGCTGGGCTGTGTGCGCCGGCCCCGCCCGCTGTGCGTTCGGGCTGTTCTGATGGGTATGGCAGGAGCTTCTGGCGGGTATGGCAGGAGCGTGAGCCGGTTGACCGGCTGGATCAGTGGGATCGTCGCCGCTGCCGCGATGCTGGTGGGCGCCACCGGCTGCGGTACTGGCGGCGGGCCCGGCTCGCCGACGGCGGACCGGGCCGCCGCCGCGGACAGAGCCGGGCTCGGCGCCGTTGCGGGCATCGTCTCCGACGTCGAGCCGTCCGTTGTCACCATCCTGGTCGGGAACGAGCTGGGCAGCGGCATCGTCTACCGCGCCGACGGTGTCATCGTCACCAACCAGCATGTGATTGCCCAGGCATCCGGTGGAAAGGCCGAGGTGGCCTTCGCCGACGGCCGCCGGGTGGCCGGTCGGGTACAGGCCGCCGATGAGATCAGCGACATCGCCGTGGTGAAGGTGAACCGGACCGGCCTACCCGCCGCGACGTTCCGTAAGGATCTGCCCCAGGTGGGCGAGTTGGCGGTGGCGATCGGCAGCCCGCTGGGATTCGAGAACAGCGTCACCGCCGGGATCATCTCCGGCGTGAACCGGAACCTGCCCGTATCCGGTCAGCAGGGTGGGCAGGGGCGGCCGCTGGTGGACCTTATCCAGACCGATGCGGCGATCTCGCCCGGTAACTCCGGCGGGGCGCTGCTGGACAGCCAGGGCCGGGTCGTGGGCATCAACGAGGCCTACATCCCACCGTCGACCGGAGCCTCGTCGCTGGGCTTCGCGATACCGTCCGCGACCGCGGTTGACGCCGTTGAGCAGTTGCTGCGCACCGGGACCGTGAAGCACGCCTTCGTTGGYGTCCAGCTCGCCACCCTCACCTCGGCGATCGCTGAGCGGCTCGGACTGGACGTGCGTGCCGGGGCGCTCGTGCTGGCCGTCGTGCGCGGCGGGCCCGCGGGCAAGGCAGGTGTTCTACCCGGTGATGTCATCCGTAGCTTTAACGGCAAGTCGGTCGCCTCCGCCGGGGAGTTCTCCGCCAGGCTGCGCGAGGTATCCCCGGGTGACATGGTGACGCTAGGCGTCCACCGAGACGGCAGGGACCACACAGTGCAGGTCAGGGTGTCCGACCGGCCCGGCTGAGAGCTTCGCCGCCGATGCGGCGTCCCACCTCGGGGCTCGGCCCGGGGCTTCCGAGGATGCATCGACGCGCCGTCACGCGCCTGGGGACAGCGGGTTCGTGGACGAGATCTAGGTGAAGATTTCCGGGCCGGTGTCAGTGCCGGTGTCGAGTTGGCACCAGACCGTCTTGCCGGAGTGGGTAGGGCGGGTGCCCCACCGGGCAGCGAGTGCATCGACGAGGATCAGGYCACGACCGTGTTCTTCCTGCTCGTTGGGGTGGAGGACACGGGGGAGGTGACTGTCGCTGTCGGAGACCTCGATGTAGAGGGCCGTCGGGACGCTGCGGAGCACGAGTTCGCCGGGGACTCGGGAATAGCGGATCGCATTGGTGACGATCTCGCTCACCAGTAGTTCCGCGGTCTCGATGGTTTCGGGCTGCTGCCAGCGACGCAGCGCGGCGTTGACGGCGTGGCGAGCCTGTCCGACGGCCCTGAGGTCGAGGGTGAGAGGGATGGTAAGGGTGCGAGTGTTGATGGCCGCGGCGGCCCGGACGAGCAGGAGCGCCACGTCGTCGTCTCGATTGGCCTGATCGACCAGGCGCATCAGCCGGTCGGCGGTGGCGTCCGCGGTGCCGGCGTCCGCGAGAGCGTGCTGTAGCCGGCCGATTCCCTGGAAGATATCGATATCGCGTGACTCGACGAGGCCGTCGGTGTAGAGCGCGAGCGTCGCCCCGACGGGGAACGGGTAGCAGGTCTGGACGAAAACTTGCCCGCCGACACCGAGAAACGCGCCGCCCCCGCCGGTCAGGAGGCGGACCCGGCCATCGGGATCACGCAGGGCGGGAGGGGGGTGGCCGGCGTTGGCGAGGACTATCGTCGCGGTGGTGGGCTCAAAGATCGCGTAGACGCAGCTCGCCAAGGCACCGTCAGGCCCTGCCCCGATGGTCTGGGCAAGGTTGTCCAGGTGGGTGAGTACGTCGTCGGCGGGCAGATCGAGTGAGGCGAACGCCCGGCTGGCGGTGCGGAGTTGACCCATGACGGCGGCGGCGGTCACACCGCGGCCGGCCACGTCTCCGATGACGAGAGCTACCCGACCCGCCGAGAGCGGGATGAGGTCGAACCAGTCCCCGCCCACCTCGGCGTCGATCGGCGGACCCGGCTCGGCGCAGGGCGACCGGCCGGGAAGGGAGCCCGGCTCGTACCRCCAGGCGATGTCCATTCCGGCCACGGCCGGGATGTCGGGTGCAAGCAGGCTGCGCTGCAGCGTGACAGAAACCTCCCGCTCGCGAGCGTACGCGCGGGCATTGGCGATGGCGGCTGAGATACGTCCACCAAGGTTGGCGGCCATCTCGACGTCGTCGTCGGTGTAGGTACGCCCGGAAACGCCGACATGTACAACCATGACCCCATGAAAGTAGCGCCCCACCAGCAGGGGCACCGCGATCCCCCAACGCAGCAGCAGCCGCCGGAAGTAGTCGAGGAATCCAGGAGTCTGATATCCGCTGATCAACGATTCATCGTCGGCCGCGTGGTGAAACGGGCGACCCGACGCAAAGGCTTGGTAGATCGGAGAGTTTCGGTGGCAGTAAAGGATCTCTCCGGCGGCTGAGAACGGGATGTCGCAACTTTGCAGGGGCGGACCGGAAACGCGTGTTTTTATGGCGCGCCGCAATTCCAACAGCTCCGGTCGGGCGTCTGTGTCAAGGGGTTCGTCGAGCAGGTACACGCTGCAGGTGTCGGCGAATTCCGGTACCATAAAATCGGCTATACTCGCCAGTGTGGCGTCCAGTTCCAGGGATCGCCCGACGAGTGTGCTCGCCCGGGTGAGCAGCCGCAGTCGCCGCTCTGCTTCCGCATGCTTTCGCTCGGCACGGCGCTGATCCGTCACATCGACCAGCGTCACGCCAACCGCCGCGGGCACCCCCTCACGGTCCCGGAGCGGAAAGTGCGAAAAGCGCCAGGTGCGTTCCTCCTGCGGGAAAGCCACGCTCCTGCCGATGATCTCCGTGTCTTCAACTGATTCACCGCTGGCCAGGACCCACCGGGCAAGCTTCCACACCCGCGGGTCCATATCCGGCAGCAGCTCGGGGATGGATGTTCCCGCCAGTTGCTCGGGAGACAGGCCGTATATTTCCCGAAAGGACCGGTTGCTCCGTCGCACCCGCAGATCCGGATCGATAATTACCATCGCCGTCGGACTGAAATCGATCAGTTGCGTGCCCAGTAGCGAATCGAAACCGGCATCCAGTGCGTAGTCYGACGAAACGTCCGACAAGGTTCTCCTCGGCTCAGACGTCATTAAATCACATCCCCCTGTGTGGAATGATCATCTCCTGGTCTAATACCCAGGAACTTAGGATCAAATCAGGCCTGGGACTACGGTGGGTGGCGGTCCCGCGGGTAGGTGCCAGAATTCGGTTGCGGATGGCGCTGGTCATGAGGCAGACCGCGATGCCGGACCGGCAAGCATGGGGCGGGTTGCGGTGGCGTTGATGTCGAGCAGGTGAACGACCGCGTCGGTGCTGAGCACGACGAGGGTGTTCGATCCGAGCAGGACAGGCTGGGTGGTGACGGGCGCCGCGACGTCGCCGACCAGCAGCGGACCAGCGGGGCTGTCCAGTTGCCAGATACTGCCATCGAGCAGCACGATCATCGGTCCGAGTGGGGTATGGACGGCAGTGGTGGGCGCGCCGGTACCAGTGGACCGGTAGGGACCGTAGGCGGGGCGCAGCCCGTGCAGGTGCTGGCGGTCGAGGATGCCGCCGTGATCCGGGTCGAGCCGGTGCGCGATGCCGTCGCCGGTGACGAGCACGATTGCCTCGTCGGTGACCAGGGGAGCGGCTGTGGAGAAGCGGCCGGTCAGGGTGGTGCGCCACCGAGTCTGGCCGGTGGAGAGGTTCAGCCGCTCGAGGGTGGGTCCGGCGGTACGGAGCAGCAGCGCATCGGTCCCGTCAATGGCGACCAGCGAGCTGGAGGGCGGTGGTGTGCCGGGCGGATCGGTCCAGGTGATGGTGCCGTCGCGCAGGTCCAGGGCGGTCAGGCCCGGGGTGGGGCCGCCGAGGGGCAGCACGGCCAAGCGGTCGGTGGCCAGACCGGTTCCGTAGGTGAGCAGGGTGTCGACCTGGCCGAGCTGGTCGCGGTGCCAGGCGATATCCCCGGTGTCGAGGTCCAGGCAGGTGACGCCGCCGACGTCACCGACGATCAGCCGGCCCGCCGCGGTGAGGATGGGGGTGGCTAGCAGCCGGCGTCGCTGCCGGTGTGGGAGGTGTCGGGTCCAATGGGGTGCGCCGGTGGCTGGGGCGAGCGCGGTGAGGGTGCCCGCATGGCTGCACGCCAGGATCTGGTCATGGCCGGCGAGAACGCCGGTGATGGGGTCGTCTGCGGCGCGCACCGTCCACAGCACGTCGACTCGGCTGTCGTTACTGCCGGTGTTGGAGGGGTGTAGGCGGGTCAGGTGTCCTGCGCCGTGGGTGTCGGTGCTCGGTGCGATGACGGTGCCGGCGATGGTCGCGAGGGTGCCCAGATGTTGATGGGCGCCGATCGAGTGGCTGGTGGTGCGGGGCGAGGCCGGGGCATCGGCGCGAGACGTGGTCGGTGACCGTGGCGGTTTCGGTAGCGCCGGGATCGTGTCGTGCCGTAGATCCATAGTTCTCAAGCCGGGGGTGAGGGTGATGAGGCGGAGCTGCGGTGGTGACCAGTCCAGTCCGCCGAAGCTGGYTGCGGGCGTGCTGAGCAGGTGACAGCCGCCGACGTTGCGCTGCGCGTCGGCATGCCAATGTCCCGACAGGACGGCGAGGAGGCTGTCGGGTGCGGCACTGTAGCGGATCAGTTCGAGTGTGTCGTGGTCGGGCTGGTCGTGGGTGAGCACGACGACTGGCAGCCCGGGGGTTCGGGTGGCGAGATCGGTGATTATGAAGCGTTGCTGATCGGTGTCATCGATCGCGCACCAGGCGCTGAACCAGTCCAGGGCGAGGAGGTGCACGCCGGCCAGGTCAGCTGACCACCAGCGCGGGCCCATGGCCTGCTCGTAGCGGGTGAGGGTAGCCGCGCCGAGAAACCCGCCACCGTGGGGGGTGTCGCTGGGGTGGGGTTGGTGGCGGTGGCCGTAATGGTCGTGGTTACCCGGCACGATCTCTACCGGCAGCGGCGCTGCGGCGAGGGAGTCGAGTACGCGCCTGAACTCTTCGGGTGTGCCGTGGTCGGTGAGGTCACCGGTGATCACGGCGAATGCCGCGCCGTGGTCGGCTGCGGTCCGCAGCGCGTGGTGCAGGCCGCTGGTGGTGTCCGTCTGGTCGCCGTAGCGGGCGGCGAGCTCGACCGCCTGGGACGGGTCGCCGTCGATCGCGCTGACATGCGTGTCCGTGATGTGCGCGAATCGCAGCTCCCCTGAGGGAGCCGAGGGTGGTTGTGGATCGCTGCCGGTGCGGCTTGGGTGCAGCTGAAACAGCACCGGCTCCCCCGCTGCCGGGTGCTGCCACCAGCGGCCCGTCCAGCCGTTGGGGCGCCGGGCCCAGACCGGGCGCCCCGGCACGGTGCGGAGGCTGAACGAGCCGTCGTCGCGAGTGAATGTCCAGGTCCGCCCGTCGCTTACCGCGATCCCTGCGAGCGCGTTGCCGTGGATGGTGAGCACGGCGCCGATGATCTGCATGCCTGAGTCTAGTCTCCGACAATAGATCATTTACAACCCTTCGCATCATTATGTATGTAATTTCCTTACGGAAGTAAGATGTTGTTTAGATAAAGTTTCCCTTGGCCTGTCAGTGTCACCGCCATGACCCCACCCGGCCTCGCGCTGCCACCGCAGTCACAGGGGGCGGCCTCGACGAGGCTGTCCGGGTGGCCGGTGCTGTCCGGAACCGTCTGTACCGCTTAGTCCACTTGATGGAGGAACTGTCATGAAACTCAGCAGCGACCGCATCCTGACCACGCACACCGRCAGCCTGCCCCGACCGGCCGGGCTGGCCGAGCTGATCCGGGCCCGGGAACAGGAGACCCTCTCGGTCGCGGACGCCGAGTACCTGCCCGAGCGGATCGCGGACGCGGTTGGCGTGGTCGTCGGCCATCAGGCGCAGGTCGGGCTGGACGTGATCAGCGATGGCGAAATGAGCAAGATCGGGTACGCCACCTACGTCAAAGAACGCCTCACCGGTTTCGACGTGGACGTTGCCGTTCCCGAGGGCGGCGGCCTGTCGATCGCTGATCTGGACGACTACCCTGGCATGGCCGAACGTTCCCTGGCCGGCTTGGAGACCGCGACACCGACCTGTACCGGTCCGATCAGCTACACCGGCACCGCCTTGCTCRATACCGATCTGGCCAACTTCGCAGCCGGCGTCAGCTCAATCTCGGCAGGATCGGGTCAGCCGACCGAGCGGTTCATGAATGCCGCGTCACCTGGAGTTATCGCGCTCTATCTTCCGAACCAGTTCTATGCCAGTTTGGATGAGTACCTGTTCGCGTTGGCCGAAGGAATGAGGGCCGAGTACGAGGCGATCACCGCAGCCGGGCTGGTCCTGCAGATCGACGCCCCGGATCTGGCGATGGGTCGGCACATCCAGTACGCGCACCTGTCCGAGCAGGGATTCCTGGACCGGCTGCGCGTGCACGTTGAGGCGATCAACCACGCGCTACGCAATATCGACCCGGCGAGGGTGCGGGTGCACCTGTGCTGGGGCAACTACCAGGGCCCGCACCACAAGGACGTCGGCCTGGACGTCATCCTGGACACGATCATTCAGCTCAAGGCCGATGGGCTGGTATTCGAGGCCGCCAATCACCGCCACGCACATGAATGGCAGGTGCTGGCCGACGCGAAGATTCCCGAGCAGAAGGTCCTCATCCCGGGTGTCATCGACACCTCCAGCGTCTACGTCGAACACCCCGAACTCATCGCCCAGCGCATCACCCGCTTCGCCGACATCGTCGGCCGCGAGCGCGTCATCCCCGGAACCGACTGCGGCTTCGCGTCCTTCGCCACCTTCCTCGCCGTCGACGAGAGCCTGGCCTGGGCGAAAMTCGAATCCCTCACCGCCGGCGCTCGACTGGCCAGCGATCGACTGTGGTCATGACCAGCACCACCCCGACCCACAGCACGACCGAGCACGACGCGGCGCTGCCGGTGCTCGACCTGCGCGAGTTCGACCCTGGCACTGATCCCGCGGTGCGCAGCCGGTTCCTTGAGCGACTGCGCGAGACCTGCCATGACGTGGGTTTCTTCTACCTGGTGGGGCACGGCATCGGTGACACCCTGTTCCGGGAGGTCGAGGAGGTCACCCGAGCGTTCTTCGCTCTGCCCGAAGCCGATCGAATGGCGATCGCGATGACCCGGTCGCCACACTTCCGTGGCTACACCCCACTGGGTGGTGAACTCACGAACGGTCGGGCCGACCGGCGCGAGGAGATCGACCTCGGCGAGGCCACCATCAAAGCCATCCACTACCCTCCGTCCGGACCTGGCTGCGATCATCAAGGCGTTGGCACCCACCGGGACTTCGGGCTGCTCACCTTCGTCCTGCAAGACGCCGTCGGTGGACTGCAGGTGGAGCGCGACGGATGCTTCTTCGACGTCCCGCATCTGCCCGGCGCCCTGGTCGTCAATCTCGGCGAAATGCTGCAGCTCGCCACCCACGGCTACCTCAAGGCCACCGTCCACCGCGTCATCAGCCCACCCGCTGGCGTGCGGCGATTCTCGGTTATCTACTTCTTCAACCCGCGCCTGGACGCCACCCTCACTCCCATCGACCTGCCCGCCGAACTTGCCGCCCAGGCAACGGGCGGACACAGCGCTGACCCGGACAACCCCATCCTCGCTACCTACGGCGAGAACATCCTCAAGGTGCGGCTGCGTGCCCACGCCGACGTCGCGCAACTCCACCACGCAGATTTGCTCGCCGCCGAGAGCTGACCTGATCCACCGGCACACCGCAACCCGCCTTCGTGCTGGCCCGCGCGCCCCGCGCCCCACGGCTCCCACGCGCGCCCAGTCATCCCCTGAACAGAAAGGCGATCCGCCATGACCGTTGATGCCCCGCCCGCATCGGTGGCAACGCATGTACCGCTACTGACCGAGGCCGAAACCCCGCCCGACCCACCGGTCACGAACCCGCTGCGAGGCAACCCCGGCATCGTCGGCATCCCGATTACCATCGCTGGCGCGCTCGGACTCGGCTTGGTCGACGCCGGCTACGTGCCCGCCGAGGCCGCCGCCGCCGGCATCCCGACCATCCTCGCCGCAACCTCGATCGGGCTGCTGCTGGCTACCGTCTGGGCCGCCGCGCTCGGGCAAAATGCCTCGGCTAGCCTGTTCGCCGTTTTTTTCGGCTTCTACGCCAGCTACGCCGCACTCGCCCTCGGACTCGGGCACAACTGGTACGRCATCCCCGATGCCCAGATCGTGCACACGCAAGCCATCTGGCTGATCTRYTGGCTGGTCACCATTGCCATGCTCACTCTGGTCACCATACGGCTACCTTGGAGCTTCACCCTGCTCCTCGGCCTGGTCGACGTCGCCCTCGTCCTGCTGCTCGTCGGCACCCTGGAGGCCAACACCACCTTCATCCATCTCGGCGGGTACGTGGTCTTCGCCTTCGTTGCCGTCGCCGTCTACCTGTATGTCGATCTTATGTGGAGCGAGACCGGTGGCCGTGGACTTCCTCTCGGTAAGCCTCTCGTATCTTGACTCGGTCGCTGTAACAAAGTTGCATCACAGCGTCTCTTCTTGATACAAGAGTTACACAGACGTTCTGGTTGACCGGCTCCTCGGAGGCTCACGTTGCTGACCGATTCCCTTGACCTCACGACCTGGCAGGCCAGTGGCGTTCTTCTCATGGACGGCTTCCTTGGCCCGGAGCGCCTGCGGGAGGTGCGACGCTGGGTCGAYGAGATCGAGGCCCTGCCGGGCCGCGAGGACGGTCTGCTGCAGTACGACGAGACCACCGGGGACGGATTCTCGGTGCGGTGCCGCACCGAGAACATCGTGCCCTTCCATGACGGCATGCGTGCCTTGCTCACCCGGGGCACGCTGCTCGACATTGCCAGCATGTTGCTCGGCGAGCCCGCCGTCCTCTACAAAGAAAAGATCAACTATAAGGAACCCGGCGGCGCCGGGTTCGCCCCACACCAGGACGCGCCCGCCTACCCCTTTGTCCGGTCCACCATCACCTGCATGATCGCTATCGACGATTCCACCACCGACAATGGCTGCCTGGACGTCGTCGAAGGCATGCACCACGAGCCGCTCCCCACCGACGATGTCGGCTGCATCCCCGCCAGTCTCGCCGAGACCCTCCTCTGGAAACCCGTCCCCGTCCGCGCTGGGTCGTTGCTCTGGTTCAACTGGTACGTCCCGCACCGCTCCGGAGTCAACACCTCACCACATCGTCGCCGGGCCATCTACCTCACCTACAACGCAGCCTCCGACGGTGACCACCGCCACCACTACTACCAGGAAAAGCAGCACCGCCTAGCCGCCGGCACCGACCGAATCAGCCTCATCGGCCACTTCACCGGCGACAGCCACGTCAGCGCCCGGGGCGCCGAGGAATCTGCATGAATACCGACCGGCTCCTCCACGGCACCTTCACTGGCGCGGACGAGTTCTGCGATGAACTGTTCGCCTACCTCACCGCCGTTGGCCAAAGTCAATACGACGAAACCGTCACCCAACTCGAACACGCCCGGCAAACCGCCGCCCTCGCCGAAGCCGACGGCTATGACCAGGCCGCGCAGGTCGCCGCGCTGCTGCACGATATCGGCCATCTCCTCCTCGACGAACACGACGCGCACCACAATTTCCTCGCCGAAGACCTCCATCACGAAATCGTCGGAGCACGCTACCTGACCCGATGGTTCGGCCCCGATATCGGCACTCCGGTCGCGCTGCACGTCAAAGCCAAGCGCTATCTCGTGGCCACCGACCCCGCCTACGCCAACAGCCTGTCCGTAGCCTCCACCCGAAGCCTACGCGTCCAAGGCGGCCCGATGACTGGCAGAGAAGTCGATGCCTTCCTTTGCCTGCCACATGCCGACCTCGCCATCGCGTTGCGTCGATGGGACGACAACGCCAAGCGAGCCGGCGTCGCGGTACCGGAACTTGACCATTGGCGTCCGGCTGTCTGCCGGCTGGTCAATGAGGCTTCCGCGGTGGTTTGACAGGCGGGTATGGCCCCTGACCGCCCGTCATCCGTGAAGGCGAGGAACGCGTACTGTTCTGTGCGGGTCAGGCCCGTGCCGCGGGCGATACTCGTGCCCGCCGACGCGGAAGTCCAGCTCGTGATGGGCTGTCCCCGGCTCGTTGGGTAGATGGAACCAGCGCTTTCGTATTGCGAAGTCAGCGAAATCGGCCAAGATATGACTTGGCGCTGCCGCCAGGTGCGGGCCAGGGTGAACAACCCGTGAATGAGGGGTGAGCCTGCCGCCGTTGATACGGTGTCGCTGTCCGCTTCGCCGGTGAACTCGGCAAGGGTCGCGCCAAAGTCGGCGCACACGCCGCGCATCGTCCGTTCGCAGGCGTCGAGCATCGCCTCATCGAACACGCCACGCCGGTACTTCGTCTGGACCCGGCTGTTACGGGGCGAGTTCGTCGGCACGCCCACTCGCTCGGCGCGGGCGGCCCTGGTAGGAGGCGCGGTAGGCGGACGGCGTGTTGGCGGCGTCGCGGGCGAGGTGGATCCGCAGGTTGGCGGCGGTCCCCAGTCCGCAACGGGCGGCGATCCGATCCACCGGCAGGTCGGTCACCTCGAGCAGCAGCCGCGCCTCGGCGATCCGGTGGGCGAGCAGCCACTGCCTGGGCGTGACGCCGTACTCGGCGATGAAGCGCCGGGCGAACGTGCGCGTCGCGTAGCCAGCGTGGCCGGCGAGATCAGCGACGGACAGTGGCTCGGCGAGCCGTTCCAGCGCCCAGTCGCAGGTCGCGGCCAGCCTGCCAGGACCGCCAGAGCCGGGCTTTGGACCGGGCACCGGGCGGCGTAACAGCTGGGCTTGGCCGCCTGCGCGATGGGGCGCCACCACCAGCCGGCGGGCGACGCGGGTGGCGACGGCACTGCCGAGGTCGCGCCGCAGTATGTGCAGACACAGGTCGATCCCCGCGCACACTCCGGCGCTGGTGAGGATCCGCTCCCCGTCGACGTAGAGAACGTTCGGGTCCACCTGCACCGTCGGATGGCGGGCGGCGAGGTCGCCCGCGTCCTCCCAGTGGGTGGTGGCCCGCTGACCGTCGAGTAGCCCGGCGGCAGCGAGGGCGAACGCTCCGGTGCACACCGACATCAGTCTGACGCCGCGGTCGGCAGCCGCGCGCAGCGCGTCGAGCACCCCTGGTGCGGGTGTGACCAGTGGGGCGTACCCGGGGACGACGACGGTGTCAGCGGCATCCAGCGCGGCGAGCCCGTGCGCCACCTCCAAGGCGAAGCCGGTGGTGGTGGGCAGCGAGCCAGGCTGCTCCGTGCACAGCGTGAACGTGTAATGCTCGGCCAGGTCCAGGTGGCCGAACACCTGGGCCGGGATCGCGAGGTCCATCGCGACGGTGGCCGGGACCGCGAGGGCCACCACGGCGTGGCGAGTGGCCGTTTCCTTATGCAGCACGGCAGAACAGCCTATTCCGCTGCGCACTCGGCGCCCGGCACTCTGGCCTCGTGTCCAGCAAGCCGCTGCCCCGCCGGGCCGACCCGAAGGATGCGGACCCGATGACGACTCGAGACGCCGCCGACGCACCTGAAGTCGCGTCCCCTGCTGGTCGTAGCCGGCGGAACACGGCGCTGATTTTCGCCGCGACGCTCGCGTTCACGCTGTCGCTGGCCGGGTCGGCGTTGAAGAACACGATTCAAGTGGACTTCTCGCCGATCGCAGTGGACCTTGGTGTCAGCCGCGGGACGTTCGCCTGGTCGACGACGGTCTTCGCTGTGGTCATCGCGGTGGCGAGCCCGGTCGTCGGGGTGCTGGCCGATCGGTTCGGCGGCGCGGCCGTGCTGGTCAGCGGAACGGTGCTCGCCGGTGCCGCCTTCCTGATCTGCGCGGCGGCGCCGGGGGTGTCGCTGTTCGCGTCCGTCTACGGCGTGCTCGGCGCCTTCGCCTTCACGATGCTCTCGTACGTTCCATTGGGAAAGCTTGCCAGCGAGCTGTTCACCGCCCGCGGGGAGGGCCTGGCGTACGCGGTCATGACGAACGGCCCGGCTGTCGGGTTCATCGTGCTGGTGCCGCTGTGGGTGTGGCTCGGCGCGTTCGCGTCCTGGCGGGCCGTCTTCGTCGTCGCCGGTCTGTCGATGCTCCTCGTGCTGACCCCACTTGCGCTGCTGCTGTATCGGCTGTCCGGCCAGGACGAGCCGGCGCCTACGGCGACGCCGGGCACACCCGGGACCGCGGACGACGCGCGGCTCGGCTTCGGGGACCGGTTGCGGCTGGCAGCCGCCAACCCTGTGTTCCTGGCGCTGACCGTCGCGTTCACCGGCTGTGGGATCACGATGGCGTTTGTCGACGTTCACCTGGTCACCGATCTGCACGAACATGGCATGAGCCCGGGTGTCGTCAGTGGCACCCTCGCCATGCTGGGCGTCTTCGAGATCCTTGGCTCACTGGCCGCCGGCCGAAGGTGTGACCGGGGCCGGGTCCGGCAGACCCTGCTTGTCGGTTACGCGCTGCGCGGCGGGGCGATGGTGCTCGTCGCCTTCGACGCGACCGTAACCGCCTCGCTGGCCTTCGGGGTCATCTTCGGGGCGAGCTATCTGGCGACGGTGGTCGCGACCACGCTGTGGATTGGCCGGGTGCTGCCCGAGGGCGCCCGGGCCACCGGCCTCGGTCTGCTGTGGACGCTGCACAGCATCGGCGCCGCTCTCTCCAGCCAGCTGGGCGCGCTGGTCGCCGACTCGTACAACTCCTATACGCAGGTCGCGATGGGCGAGGCGCTGCTGGTCGGGGTGTCGTTCCTGCTGATCGCCCGGCTGCCCGCGCCACGCCCGGCGGCCCTCCCCGCCGGCGCTTCCCGGCAATGAGCGGTCTGCGTGGCACCCTGTCGAGCCCTGGAAAAACCGGGATCACACGCCGTGGCGTTTCGGGCCGGGCCGCCGACTTATGGTCTCCAGCAACACCCGCTTCTCCGGCGTCAGCATGATCGGGAATCGGTGCCCGGCGAGCCGGGCAAGCACCGCGGCCAGCTTCGTCACGGCGTTGTCCGGGGCGCCGGCGGACCAGGTAGCCGGCACCGAGGGCTCCGCGCACCGAGTACCTGCTCATCGAACTGGCCTGGCGCCTGCGGGGCTGTCGGCTGCGGGTTCATCGGGCGCGGGCCCCGGYAGGCCTGGTCGCTGCGAACGCCCGGGCCAGATCGGCGACGATGTCCTCGACGTCCTCCAGGCCGACCGATAGGCGCAGCAGGCCGTCGGTGACGCCGGCGGAGTCGCGCTGTGCCGGCGTGAGCCGGCCGTGGGTGGTGCTTGCCGGATGGGTGATCATCGACTTGGTGTCCCCGATGTTTGTCGTGTTCGACACGAGCTCAAGCCGGTCGACAAACGACCAGCTGGCCTGCTGGCCGCCGTACAGCTCGAAGCTGATCACTCCGCCGTGCCCGGACTGTTGGGCGGCTACCAGCTCCCGCTGCGGGTGATCCGCGCTGCCGGTGTAGTGCACCGCCCGTACGTCCGGTTGGTCGGCTAGCCAGGCAGCCACCACCGCCGTGTTGGCGTCGTGCGCCCGCATCCGCACCGGCAGCGTCTCCAGGCTCTTCAGGAAGATCCACGCGTTGAACGGGCTGAGGCTCGGGCCCGCGGTGCGCAGCACACCGTGCAGCTCGGAGATCAGGCCCGCGCGGCCGGCGACAACGCCGCCGCCGCAGCGGCCCTGACCGTCGATGTACTTGCCGGCGGAGTGCAGAACGAGGTCTGCGCCAAACACGATCGGTTGCTGGAACACCGGGGTGCACAGGGTGTTGTCGACCAGCAGCAGCGCGCCGGCGGCATGTGCGAGCTCTGCGAGGTACCTGATGTCGGCCACGGCCATTACCGGGTTCGTGGGGCTCTCAACGACGAGCATCCTGGTCTGCGCACGCATTGCGCGCGCCCAGGCGGCCGGGTCGGTCACCGGAACGACGGTCGTCATGACGCCGAACCGGTCCAGATAGTGAGCATAGAGCCGGGTCGTGGTGCCGAAGACACCCTCCGCAAGCAGGACATGGTCCCCGCCGCGCAGCAGCCCGAGCGACACCGCCAAGAATGCGGCCATCCCGGACGCGGTCGCTACGGCGGACTCGGCACCCTCCAGCCGCGCGACGCGCTCCTCGAACGCGCGCACCGTCGGGTTCGTGAACCGGACGTAGACGTTGCCGGGGCGCCGCTGCGCGAACTTCTCCGCCGCGTCGTGCGAGTCGTCGAACAGGTAGCTCGACGTGAGTACCAGCGCCTCGCTGTGCTGGTCGTCAACGGACTGGCGATGGCCGGCACGCACCGCCTCCGTCGCCAGTCCGCGGCGGGTGCCGGAGGCCGTACGGTTGGAGGACGGAGGCGTCATGCGGGCAGCAGCCGTCCGGCCAGGTATTCCTGGTAGATGCCCTCGTACATGCCGTAGAACAGCTCGCAGGTATGCGCTACGGCGTAGAGCGCCTCCTGCTGCATCTGCTCCGTCGTGCACAGGTCTGCGACGAGGTCGAGGCCCTGCTGAGTGTGGGTGATGTCCTCGACCTGGTGCACCGAGAAGAACAGCAGGTCCCTCGGCTCGAGCCCGTACACCCGACCGAACAGGATGTCGCGGCTCTCGCTGCCTAGCTTCTCCAGGTTCTGCCCCTCGCTCGCGATGGTGACCGCGGCGGCACCGACGTGATAGCGATCCGGATCCTTCACCGCCGCGAGCCGGTAGTCGATCAGCTCCTGGGTCGTCGGCAGCGCGACGGCGGCATCCCGGGTCTCGTCGTCGATCCCGATCGCTAGCAGAAAGTCCTGCATCAGCTTGACGTGGTTCCGCGTCTTCGAGATCCGCCCGGTCTCCTCCTCGTAGAGGTTGTGCAGCAGGCGCCGCTTGTGCCGGGGGAGCGGGCAGTAGAAGAACAGGTGCTCGACGTAGGTAAGGAAGTGCTTGGTGAGCTGGTAGCCCTGTAGCGCTACCTGCTGGAGGAAACGCGGCTGAGGGTTGTCCGCGTCCAGTAGAAGCCCGAACACCGGGTGGGCGATGGTGAGGTGCTGGTGCAGGGTCTCCTCCAGGGACGCCCTGAACCTGTCCCGCGGGAGCGTCATCGGCTCGTCCTCTCTGCGATGGCGGCTTGTGGGGTGGTGTGGCGGCGAGTGGGATCGGCACGACGGGCCAGCCGGTCGGCCGTGACGGCCTGTAGCTCGGACACGGCGTGAGTCATGTAAAGGCCGCGGTGGCTGATGCCCCGCACTCGGCTGTAGTCGTCCAGCACGCCGTAGGTGGTGAACCCGAAGCCGCTCCAGACCCGGTGGGCTGGGGAGCCTTCGCGGACGTCGATGAGAACGCGCTCCACCCCGACGTCGGCGAGTCGCTCGCAGACGGCGAACACGAGCTCGATCACCGCACCGGTGCGACGGATCCGGGGACGCAGGTATGCCTTGCTGACCTCGCTGAGATGCCGGCAGTTCGGCATCGAGTTCAGGGCGACGACGCACATCGCGCAGACGCCCTCGTCGTCCTGGCCGAGCAGGACGAGCGCTTCGCCTGTGCCGACCCGACGGGCGAGGTCCTCCGCGAAGCCCACGCCCTGGGCCGGCGTAACCGGCTCGGTGAAGCCGAGGATGCCGTCATCGATCACGCTCGCGGCCAGCATCGAGGCGAGGTCCGTACTGTACGGACGAACATCCGTTGGCCAGGACCAGGTCATCCTGGTGCCGTCCGGCGGCTGGTCGGGTAGGTGGGTCATTGATCCTCCCGGTGGATCCGTCGGCGACCCTGCGGATCCAGTTCGCGGTCATGGCGGTCGCCTCCGCGGTCCACCGCCGGGCGACGTCAGGCAGCGGCCCGACAGTGGGCAGCTGTGTGGCCAGCGTGGGAGAGCGCTGGCTGCGGGCGCGCCGGGCGAACGCGGCGAGCCGCCGGCTTGCGGTATCGGCCAGGTAGCCCTCCGGGATCGGCGGGTACGGCGCGTCAGGGTCCGTGAGGAAGACCCGGACGTCGCGGCGGTACTCCCGCAGCAGCATGTCGGGCAGGTACTCCGGGTGACCTTGGACGAAGACCTGACGGACCCCGTCCTGACTGGTCGCTACCGCCCAGTCAGAGCCACCGGTAAGCAGCTCCAGGCGCACGCCGCAGGCGACGAGTTCGTCACGGTCCACAGTGTTCCATCGGGAATGCGGCATGGTGACGACGTCGGGCAGCCCGACGGTGAGCGGGCCGCGTCGTGCGACGGTCTGATGGTCGAGCACRCCGACCCTCTTGTGTGCCAGTCGGCGGCGCTRCACGCCGCACATCTGGTGGAGGGCTAAATGCGCAGACAGACAGGAGAACACAGTGAAGAAATTCCGTCTCCGGCTGAGGTCGAGAATCCGCTCGATCACCGGATAGCCCGGGTCCTTCTGAGGAGTGAATTGCTGGACCGCGGAGGGGCTGGTTCCGGGCATGCGGGAAGGCGCTGGGAGCCGGGCTTCCAACGCTGGTCTTATCGGTATTCGGTGCRCGTGCTGCGGGTGTTCCTTTCTGTCTGGGGTAGCGGCTATGCCGCTGGTGTGATGGTGACGGTGTAGCCGAGTTTCTCCAGTTCGCCGACGAGGTTCTTCCGGCGGCGTTCAGGGTCCCGGCGTCGGYGGGCATGCCAGTCTCCGCCGAGGTCCTGGTAGACGGTCTTGTTCGCGATGATGTGCCAGTAGGCGATGAGAATGTCGTGGCGGGTCGCGCCGATCGCTTTCAGGACACCGCGGCGGCCACGGACCTGGGCGTGGTGGGACGCCAGGTAGGTGTCCTTGCTCCGGGCGGCGGCGTGCGCGGC
>NZ_MRUJ01000103.1:0-6439 GCF_002099325.1 Frankia sp. KB5
AGGTCAGCCTGTTCCGGTTCGGTCATCCGCAGCGCGACCCGGACCGGGAACAGGTCCCGGAACGGGAGCACCTCCTTGCGTGGGTCCTGCACCGCCGCCAGGACCACGACCCCGGGCGCCCGCCCCTGGGAGAGCAGCAGCGGCAACGCCGCGCCGATCCGCTTCTTGACATCCCGGTCCGTGACGTAGGCGGTCAACGAGGCGATTTCGTCGACCACGACGACGATCAGCGGCTCGCCGGTCGTCGGGGTGTGCAGCCGGGTCCGGCCCCGCAGCCGTTCCGTGCGTTCCTGCATCACGCCCACCGCGTCGTCGAGCAGGTCAGCGATCGTCTCCGTGGTGGTGGCGAACCGGGCGAACAGCGGCTCCCCGAAGGCCAGTTCCATCCCGCCCTTGGGATCGCACACCCACAGCTCCACCAGGCCCGCCCGCACCGCCGGGCCGAGACCGCGGATGATCGACCACAGCACCGAGCCCTTACCGGCCCCGGTCGCCCCCGCGACGAGCAGATGCGTGCCGCGGACGGGCAACGTCCACGGTTCTCCGTCTTCCTGCCGGCCGACCGGGACCGCACCCAGCCCCGCGACGAGCAGGTCAGGCACGGTCCCGGCATCCTCCGATCGGCCGCCGTCATCCGAGCCGTCGGGACGCGGCGTGTCGAGGTCAGCAGGGCTTACCGGGGTGGTCAGGGTGTCCCGCCGGTGGAAGTGCAGCCGGATGAACCGGTGCTGCTCCGCCTGGACCTGGCAGCGCCGCGCCCGGAACACGTGCCGCAGCGCTTCGGCCTGCTCCGCCCACTGCTCCGGGGTCTGMCCGGGCAGCAGTTCCACCCGCAGGACGTCCACGGACCGGGTCGAGCGGATCCCGCGGATACGGGGGAAGTACTCGTCAAAGGTCACCTCGTCCCCGGTGGACGCCGGCATGCGGATCGCCAGGTCGGTGTGCACCATCGCCGGCCGCCACCGCCACCGGTAGACGAACGCCAGCCGGGCCCGGCCCCAGACCCACCGGGCCAGCCACCGGAAGGAACGGGGGTGCAGCCGGCGCCACGCCACGGCGACGAGTACCAGGCCGACGAGCAGGCACAGCAGGCCGAGGGGGCCGAACCGGTGCCAGAACAGCGCCAGCCCGACCGCGGCCGGCACGGCGACCCGGTGGCGCCAGCACCAGCGCACAGCCAGCGCCAGGGCCTTCACAGCCACCGCGAGGACGAGCATCCACACCGGGACGCGCACCTTGTCAGCCCGGGAGGGAACCCGAGGGAAAGCCCGGTCGCCGTTGATTCTGAACATGGCAAATACCACCTGTTTTCGAGCGCGCGAAACCAGAGAGAGGAGAAAGGGGAAGGATGCGCCCGGGGCTACAGCGGGGAAGTGCGGCAGTCCCGGGGGCGGTCCGTGTTTCCGGCGCGGATTACGCGGCGAGATGCTCCGGCGGATCGCCGAGCACTGCGAATCGGATACGCTCGCACTCGATGAGGTAATCGTTCACCGCGGCGAGCAGCGTGTACGCGAACTCCACATGGTCCGAGGTGACCGCGTCGTTCGCGACGGACAGGGACAGGTGCGTTTCGCCGGCCCGCACCGACAGGATCGGCGGACGGTCCGGGTACGTGTGGCAGCGCACCGACCAGCCGGATCCGACGTGCATGCCGATATGCGTCGAGGAGCTAAGTCGTTCGAGCCCGCTCATGCCGCCACCCCGGCATTCCCACGCCGGACCGTGCCCGGAGCGCGCATGCTACCCGCCCGCAGCGAGTACGCCACCCGCGGCCTGTCCGCCACCCGTCGATCGATGTAGGGAAGCACCGTGAGCTGGTCGAACTCGACCGGGCGGAACGGCGTCCCGGGCAGCAGGTCCGGCGGGACCGGCTGCACCGCAGCGATCATCCGGACCTTCATCTCCGTCGTCCGGGCCTCCGGATCACCATCGACCACCCGTACCGCCCACATCGGCTGGCCGGTCTCCTCGTCCCGCTGCTGCGGGTCCGCCGCACCACTTTTGATCTTGTCGTAGTCGTTGACCGGCTCCACACCGACAACGAAGGCACCCGCCGGGAAAACCGTCGAGAACGCGACGGGAATCCGTCTCGGTACCGCCACTGCATCTACCTCCCGAGAGATGACCCGCCGACCCCGGACCAGCTCCGGAAGCGGGCATGGACATACCATGCTCCGCCGGAAGAGCGCTTTTCAAGCGGTAGATCGTCAATGCATATTCAGTCGAGATCGGGCGATGCAGTCACGGCATGGCGTCATGCACGCCATGCAGAGTCGACATCCCCCGCTGACCAGCGCATCTAGGTGGATCGAGAATTCGCTAGCATTCCGTCTATGACTGATCGTCTCGACGGTCGGAGCGTTTCCGGCACCGATGCTGCGCAGGACGACGAGGATTGGCAGGCCGTCGCGGCAGYGATCAAGGCCCGGATGTCCGCCCAGCGCATCGGGCAGCAGGAGTTGGCGGATCGGGCGGGCATATCAGTGTCGACGCTGCGGCTTGTCCAGCACGGCGCGAACCGGCGCGTGCGGAACMGGACCCTGACCGCGATCGCGCGTGCGCTCGACTGGCCGGACGATCACCTCGTCCGCGTGCTCACCGGCAACGGCGAGCACGGCCCCACCGGTGTCCAGGCCGCACCGATGGCCGTCGGCCTGGAGATCCTCGCCGGAGTACGGGAGATACGGGACGACATCCGACGGATCGTCCGCCGCCTTGACGAGCTGGACAGCGCGGCCGGGCCAGCCGGCCGGTAGATCACCTTCGCCGTCGCAGGGGATGCACCGCCGCACCCCGCAGGTGGACGGACTCGAACACAGCAGAAGGCCGGACCCCCCGAGGGTCCGGCCTTCTGGCATCAGAGGTGGGACGTCAGCCCAGCGCCGAGGGATTCCACGACCGTGGACGGCGACGGCGGATCACCTGCCGCCGGAACGCATCCGCCGCGTCAGCCTTACCGGCCTCATACGCGGCCCGCTCCTCCTCCGTGGCCCAGCGGCGCGTGCTGTCGACGCCGGCCGCCGACGGGTCGAGCTGGAGCATGCCGCGCAGGAGCGTGCCCGGCACCTCCCGCCGGGACAGCCGCACCCCGTCCGCCTCGTAGACGAGGACCACGTCCGCGTCACCGTAGGCTTCGGCGAACCGCAGGCCCGCCGGCATCTCCGCCATGACCGCGTGTAGCGTCTGCGCCGACGAACCGGCCGGCACCACCAGCGCCCATGCATCCGAGCCCCACGGCATCAAGCCGACCCCCGGAGTTTCCTCGGTCTGGCACGACCCACTGGCCCAGGTCATAGCGAACCCCCGCATCGCTCGTGCCCGCGGCTCGTCCTGGCTGTCGACATGCTCCACACCCGATCCCCTCATCTGTCCGCTGTCCGCGTCCGGTCGAGCGCCGGCGCCGCCCGCGGAGTTGGAATCGGCACGGACGGCACCGACCAGGAACAAGGCTCACCGAAGTCGCAGGGTCACGGAATGTCGAGTCAGCATTGATCGACGACATCAGGCGCCGGACCCGCGCCGCCGCCCACACGAGAACAGCGCCGTTTCAGCGCTGGTCAGCCGCTCGATTCGGGCTTGCCATACCGCGACGACATGCCCACAGCTATGCTCAGCGTGCCTGCCCGCTCACGCGGATTGCCCCGGCCCGCCACCGATCAAAGAGCGATGAATGACCGCTGACCCACAGCCGACCTGGCAGCGCTACACCGTCTCCCCCGAGCTGCTGGCCCGCGCCGACATGGCCGAGGCACTACGCACCCGCGACTTCGGCGCCGCCTTCCTGCTCATGCGCAAGTGGGACCACGTCAGCCAGGACCGCATAGCCTCGTCCATCGAAGGCTTCAGCCAGTCCCGGGTAAGCCGGATCGCCAGCGGCAAGGCCAGGGTGGAGGACGTCGACGTGATCGAGCGGATCGCCGACGGGCTCCACATCCCCGGGATCATGATCGGTCTCGCGCCTCGTCCGTGGGAGTCCGGCACGGAAGTCCCCCGGCCCCGCCGGGAGTCCCTGCGGGTCCCGACCCATCTGCGGGACCTCATCGGCAACAGCACCGGCGCCCCGCCGGTCGTCCCCCGCCGCGACGAGGTCACCGAGTCGATCCGCGCCCTGCTCGCCAGCGTCCAGCCACCGGCACCAGGCCCCGGCGGCGGCCGGCAGGTCGCCCTGCCCCCGTACGACCTCGAAGGGCACATCCTCGCCGCATGGAGTTCGGGACGGCCCCGCGAGGGCACCCCCGCACTCGTCATGGTCGCCGGATTCCCCGGATCCGGGAAAACCGAGTTCGCGCGGTTCATCGCCGAGATCACCGGATGGCCCCTGCTCGACAAGGACACCCTCAGCCGTCCACTCACGGAATCGCTGCTCCTAGCGACCGGCGACGACCCGAACGACCGCCACAGCGACACCTACGTGGGCCGGATCCGCCCGCTCGAATACCGCAGCATGTTCGACACGGCGTTCGACAACCTCCGGCTCGGCATCACGACCATCGTCACCGCGCCGTTCGTCCGCGAACTCGGCGACGCCCGGTGGGTGGAACGCATGGCCAAGCGCGCCGGGAACTGCGGCGCCGCCGTCGCCGTGGTATGGCTACGGTGCGACATCGACTCGATGCGCGACTACATGGAGTCACGCGACGCCGCCCGCGACTCGTGGAAGCTGTCCTACTGGGACGACTACCTCAAGACGATCAACCCCGACGCGCGGCCGGTCTGCACCCACTACCTTGTCGACAACAGTCGGCACGCACAGACCAACCTCGCCGAACAGGCCCGCCGCATCGCAAGCCAGGTCCGCGATGCCTCCTGACGCCGTCATCCTCTACGGCCCACCGGCCGCGGGGAAAGACACCATCACCGCCGCCCTGACCAGCCGGGACGATCGCTTCGTCCACTTCGACCGGCTCAAGGTCGGAGCCGGAGCACCCAGCCGGTACCGGTACGCCACCGCCGACGACCTCACCCGCCTCCAGGACCGCGGGCAGATCCTCTACGTCAACGAGCGGTACGGCAACATCTACGCCATCGACCGGCCCCGCCTCGACGAGATCACCGGCACCGGGCGGATACCCGTCGTCCACCTCGGACAGGTCGCCGGCATCGCCGCCCTACGCGCCGAATACCCGGCACGGTGGCTGACCGTCCTGCTCTGGTGCCCCCGCGACATCACAGCCGACCGGCTCCGCCAGCGTGGCAGCACCGACATCCCCGACCGGCTCCGCGCATGGGACGAAACCCGCGCCGACCTCACCGGCATGAGCCCGGCCGAGTTCGGCATGGTGCTCCGCACCGACCAGCGGACACCCGAGGCGATCGCCGAACAGATCCGCCGCCAGGTCGCCGGAACCACCCAGGACGCCGCGCCCATCCGCGATGAGCTGGACTGAACCCCCATGCAGCTCGTCCTACCCACACTAACCTTCCGCCGCCCGGACGGCCGCCTCGACACCACCGCGACCGCCCGCTACGCTGAGCGCGCCGCCGCCACGTGGGCGCACCTGTTCATCCTGTCCGGCACCACCACCGGCGGACACCACGCCACCCCCGCCGAACGCGCCACCGTCGTAGACCTGTGGGCCGACACCGTCGGCACCGACCGACTGACCGCCTGCTGCTGGACACGCGAGGACATCGACCACGCCTGGCGGAGGAACGTCGTCCCCATGGCCGTCCTGCGCAATCTCGCGGACCAGGCCGAAGCACTGGACTTCCTGTCGGGTCTTCCCCGCCCCGTGTACCTCTTCAGCCATCCCGAATTCAGCCCCGCCACCTGCACACCAGCACTGGCCACCGCCGCCGCCCACGCAGGCGTTCTTCCCGCCGCAGCGAAGGTGTCCAAGATGCCCGTGGACCAGATCCGGGAGCTACGAGCCAGCACCGGACCCGACTTCACGATCTGGGACGGAACCGCACGGCACATCGCCGACAGCCTCACCGCCGGAACAGACGGCATCGTCGCCGCGCCCCTCAGCCACCTACCCGACCCCTTCCCCGGGCCGAATGTCACCGCGCTACAGCATGCGATCGACACCACGCAAGCCCACCTCGACACCCTCCCCAGCCGGGAGGCCCGCGCAGCGGCCCTGTTCCATCTGGCAGCCCGACCACCAGGACACGCCGCATGAGCGCACCAGCCCCGGACGAGGAACGTTCGTTGCCGAATTACTCGTTTTAGGATCAAGCCGCGGTGCGGGTCCGCGCCGCGCGACCGGCTGCGCGCGGCCTAGCGGCCGTGCTCGCCGGGCCCGTCGCACCCCGCACCACGCAGACCATCCGAGACGTTCGATGAAGGCCGCCGGTCGGCAGGGTGGGGAGAACCAGCCGGGGCACGGGGCAGGACGCCGCGGGTTGTCGTCGCGCACGTCGGTGGGCAGCCGAAGAACGAGCAGAGGGCACGCCAGCCGACAGCCCTATCACCAGTGCCAGGGCGCTTCGCTCC
>NZ_MRUJ01000104.1:0-38745 GCF_002099325.1 Frankia sp. KB5
GGCTTCGGTGATGGCGAGGCCGCGTTCGAGTATTGGCAGTGCTTCCCCGGCTCGGCCCAGTTCCCGTAGTGCTAGGGCGAGGTTGTTCAACCGGGAGGCAACGACGGGGTGGTTGGGGCCGTAGGCGRCCTCGTCGATGGCGAGGGCCCGTTGGAACATCGGCAGTGCTTCCCCAGTCTGGCCCAGATCTTGCAGCGTTCCGGCGACGCTGTTCAAGATAGCGGCTACGACGGGATGGTTGGGACCGCAGGCGGCCTCGGTGATGGCGAGGGACCGTTGGAACATCCGCAGCGCTTCCCCCGTTCCTCCCAGGGTTCGCAGCGCCCCGGCAAGATTATTCAAGGCCGCTACGGAGGCTATGTGGTGAGGGCCGTAGGCGGCCTCGGTGATGGCGAGGGACCGTTGGAACATCGGCAGTGCTTCCCCGGCCTGGCCGTGTTCCTGAAGGTAGGTCGCGGCCCGGTCACACAACCACACTAGATCAACGATCTCCATAGGCGCCGCGCTCTCAGGGCCGCGCGACGTTTCGCCCGGATCGGGCACCCGACTGACGACCGTGCGGACGTGCAGGAGTAGTTCCCGCCACCGGGGCCAGTTCTGCGGAGAACGCACGATGTCACCGGGCAGGTCGGCGCGCAGCAGCCGCAGCAACGTCGCGAGGACCACCGGTCGTCGATCGTCCGAGGTGCGCCGACGGGTTGTGGCCTGCACCAGCCGGTGCACCGACACCGCGTCCACGTCCCGGCTGGCCAGCCCATAGCCGACCAGCGCACCCACTACCCGGGTCCACGCCAAACGGTCCGCCACCGCCACCGCCAGCGAACCGTCACCCAGCAACTCCGACCGGCCCGCGAACAGATCCAGCGGAAGCACTTCGGGACCGCAGAACCCCAGCAGTTCCAACAGCTCCACCGCGGCCGGCATCTCCACGGCGAGCCGGGTGACCGACAACTCCCACAAGGTCGCCACCGTCACCCTGGCCCGTTCCGCCACCTCTCCCAGCTCAACAACCTCCTCCAACCGCTCCTCCAACAGCTCGGCGAACTCCCCGGCCGGGGTACCGGTCTGCTCACAGAACGCCGCCGCCTGCTCCACCGCCAACGCCAGATCTCCCAACAGCTCGGCGATCCGATCCGCCGTCACCGCATCCACCCGCGGAACACGACCCGACAGCAGCGTCACCGACTCCGACCGGGACAGCGTCGGGACCTCCACCACCGCACCCACCGCGCGCCAGCCCGCGCGCCGCGACGTCACCACCACCCGACCTCGCCCATCCGACGGACGAAACGGCGCCACCGCGCCGATCTGTTCGGCGTTGTCGAACACCAGCAGCCACCGCCACCCCCGCCGTCGCAACTCACCGAACACCCCCGCCGGCTCCACCCCCACCGGCAACCCCAACGCCTCCCCAAACGCCCCGATCTGCTCCGCCACCGTGTCCGACTGCTCCGCCTCCACCCACCACACCGCATCGAAATCCGACGCATGCCGATGCACGTATTCCACCGCCAACGACGTCTTTCCCACCCCGCCCATACCGGCCAGCGCCACCACCGACGAGCCCCGCAGCGCCTCCGCCAGTTCCTCCAACTGCCCCGACCGGCCGACGAATTGCCCCAGCCGTGCCGGCACGTTCCACACCCCCGGCACCCCACCCGGGAACGTCGCTCGCCCTGGCACCGCCCGCAGATCCGGCGGGAACGGCGGAGCTACCTCCGGCTTGTTCCGCCCCCCCGACACCGCCAACCGTGCCGCGCTCACCAACTCCGCCCGCGCCGCCTGCTCCGCACAGCCGAACAGATCGACGCCCACCACCTGCCCCAACAACCCCGGACGATCACAATCCGCGACCCGGAACACCAGCAGCTTGCGCTTCTCGCCCTTCGGATCCGCGGCCCACGCCGCCTGCCACTCCGCAGCCCCAAACACCGACCGGGTATACGCCTCTGACAGGATCGCCACCGTCCGCTGAGCCCGCCGCACCCCCTCATCCATCCCCGCCACCCAGTTCGTGCCCGGCACCAGGTCCCACGCCTGCACCAGAACCCGGAACCCCACCTCCTCCAACGCCCACGCCACCCACACCGCCCACGGCCGGTCCACAACCGTGTACGACACGAAGAAATCCCACCCGCCGTCGTCATCCACGACGCCCCCGCCCGTCACGCCGACAGTGTCCACCCCCACCCGGGCACACAGACCATCGCGGTACGACATCAGACAATCGCTCTCACGCACACCGGCGAGCCGGCCAGCGACGACAGCCCGTCCACCGGGCAGCGACTCGTGTAGCCAACCGTGTAGCCAAGCCGGCGGACGACCCCGGACACCGGCGGACGTCAGCGGAACCGGCGCCCAGGCTCGGCCGACTGTGCGGACGAGCACGGGCGCCGGCGGACGAACCGGACCGACTTTGCAAGGCAGGGGTTAGGGGTTCGAGTCCCCTCGTCTCCACGCGCCGRCTTCGGCTGCTTGCCGATCTTTGATCGGCTGCGCCATCGGCCGTTATGCCTGCCCGGGGGGCGACCCCCGGACCCCCGAGTGTCGGGCTTCGCCCGACCTGGCGGGGGCTGGGTTGTTCGTTATGTAGCCACAGACGGACGGAGCATAATGATCTTGCCGGTTATGCTTCTGGATGAGCACCGCCACCTGGCTGGCCGATGGGCGGCGGGGCCGCGTCAGACGCGGAAGGGCCTCCTATCCGCCAGTCCCGGTGCTGGCGGGGCCGCCTCCTCGGTGCCCGGGGGCAGTCCTACCAGGTGTTCGGCCGTGTGTGGAGGCCGGACAACGCGGCCGACTCGACGAGCACGCGCCCTCACAGCATCGCGTCGGACCGGGACATCGCGGCGTGGACACAGGGGAGGGGACATAGGGGAGTGACGTGGGGATCGGAGTAACCGTTGCATAAGAGCGCCCGATAGCGGCGCTCATGCCGCCTCACCTTGCGGTGAGGCACTCCCGGTCTGACCGGCCGGAGCCGTGCCKGGTTCCCGTTTCCCAGCCGCCCGCCCCGCGGACGGGGTCTTACGGTCGGCTCCACGGGCGTTTACCGTCTCCGATGTACTGGCGGCGACGAGGTTGGACAGGTTGACCGCGGCGTTCAGGTCGCGGTCGCCTACCAGCCCGCAGGACTGGCAGGTGAACGTGAGTTCGGACAGTGTCAGGCTTGCGTGCGGCCGGGCGCACAGCGACGTCAGGATCTCGGTGACGTCGCGCACCAGGTCGTCGTCGACCTCGGCCGGGTCGACGACCAGCAGCCGCCGGCCCAGCGGGGCGAGCATGGCAGCGACGTCCGTGCCGGGGTGGGCGCGGCGGTGCCGGCCCACCCCGAGCTGTCGGGCTACTCGTAGGACAGGTTCGACTGCCCTTCGATCACGCGGCCAGCGATGTAGAGGTCTCCGTTGGAGTCCAGTATTGCGATGATCTTTTTCTGGTTGCCGTGGTGGGTCGTGAAGAAGATCTTGTCGGCTTCCTGGGAGGTGGAGTAGTTTGTGTTGACCGAGAGTTCGATGCTCACCGGTGAGCTGATGAGCACATCCTTCTTGGGCGAGTTCGGGTACTTCTGGTTCTGCCTCAACCTGATTCGGCCGTGGGTGTCGCCCTCATCCCAGTCCGTGGCCAATCCGAGGTCAATTTCCGCCATGGTCTGCTCCATTCTGGCTTGCGCGGGAAACCTCTCCTGGCTGGAGTAGGTTCGTATGGTTTCGAGAAAGACCTGGCCATCGGAAAACAGGAGTTAGCAGGAGRCATCTCTGCGTGTGCCGGCGTGGAGAGAACACCGCACGTTCCGGCCGGAATTTTCTCGACTGCCGGCTGCGCTCCTGGCCAATTTTTCTACCCGATCGGACCAGTAAACGGGTGCGTRGAAGTCTCAATAGACAGGAACGATCGCTTCCTTGATCTCCGTATTCCCTGTTCCGGATGGGGCCGTTCAACCATCCGAGTCACAGGCATGAGGGCCACAACACCTCTCCCCCCAGAGCTAGTGATGGAAGCGTATCTCGCGTACGTAGCGTCACATGTCGGAGACGGTGGCGCACGGATATTACCTAAATATATCAAACCAGTTAACCACTGTCCGCTTTTGGGGGGAATCGAACCAGAGTTCCTACCTGGAGYTGTGTCCGATCTCGGCGGGGATCGAGTGGTCCGAGTCGGGTACCTCGCGGATACCGGCCCACACGCTGTCTCGTGCCCTCGTGATGGCCACGTACATCTGTCGGCGTTCCAACTGGGTTCGCTCGCGAAACGCGTCGGCCGATTCGGACGGCCGCCGCGGCTTTGGGAAGAGGTTGCGGTCGGGAATACAGACATGGGCGAAGTCGAGGCTCTTGACCCGGTGGTACGTCCCGACCTTGACCGCCTCACAGCTGGTTCCGTCATACTCCTTGAGGGAAACCGCTGGAATGCCCCGCTCGGTGAGGACGCGCAGCCACCGCGCAGCCGCGGCGTTCGTCGGCACGAGCACCGCCATATCGCCGTAACGGACGTTCCGATTGTCATGGAACTCCACGAGGTGCTCGCAGAGCGCCGCATCCTGCGCCACGGTGCCCGACACCGTGACCTCGCGGATCTCGCCTCCCGGCCGGTCGACGTCGACCTCGCGCCGCCCGCGTTCCTGGACGCCGTCGAGGTCGTCGAAGCTGTCGTCGGCGACTACCGCCTGAGCGTAGCGCAGGATCTTCTCGCGATTACGGTAGTTTCTCCCGARCACGGTGGAGCGTCCGACGACGGCGACGCCGGCCTCGGCGAGGGTGAAACCGCCGGGATAGATGGACTGCTGGCCATCGCCGACCACGAGCAGGCCGTCCGGCTTGTCGCCGACGAAGRCATGCAGCAGTTGCAGACCGACGCACGTCAGGTCCTGTACCTCGTCAACGATCACCGCGTCGTACCGGGTGTCGGAACTCTCGCGCACCAGGTCGCGAGCCAGGAGCAGCACGTCGTCGC
Organism: Frankia sp. KB5; assembly: GCF_002099325.1. NCBI lineage: Bacteria > Bacillati > Actinomycetota > Actinomycetes > Frankiales > Frankiaceae > Frankia > Frankia sp. KB5. The sequence goes on from NZ_MRUJ01000104.1 coordinate 4,954, forward strand.
GATCGAGGACGCCGCGCTCTGTCCGGAGCTGCTCGTACCGTTCGTACAGCTCCCACACCGCACGCCGGTGGGTCGGTTGCAAGGGAGTGCTGCGCCCGACGCGTGCCAGCTTGGCGTACTGCTCGAAGTCGGTCAGGCCTCGGCCCTTGACGACTGTCGCGATCTCGTCCTTCCAATACCCGGGAGCCAGGCCGAGCCCGGGCAGAACCGAGAACTGCCCGACCTGCCCCCAGGCGCGCCAGAAACAGGTGTCGGCGGCCTCCTGCTGGTGCCGGTCTGCCAAGCCGTGTTCGCGAAGACAACGTGTGGCGACGGCGTGGACGGTGGCGAACTCGATCCGGTCGACGTGCTCGGGGGCCATCCGGGTCAGCAGTGCGCGGTAGACCGGCCCCAGCGTACGCACCAGCGAGGTGAACAACACCCGTTCCCCGCGGGCGGCCAGATACTTGGCGCGGTGCAACGCGATAACCGTCTTGCCGGTACCGGCCGCGCCGCGGACGCGGGCCGGACCCGACCACTGCCGGCCGGCCAGGCGGGCCTGCGTCGGGTGCAGCCAGGTCATCCACGTCTCGATCGGCTCTCGGGCGGCGGCGTCGAGAAGTTCTTGCCACAGCTCCTCGCGGCTCAGCAGCGCATCCTGATCTGGTGGAACCGATTGCTCGGGCGGCGACAGCGGCTCGGAAGAAGTCGGACGCCCGGCCGGAGCCGGACAGTAGGCCTGAGTGGGACGCTCGATAGCGGCTGGGCTTTCGGTCGCGGCCGTACCGTTCGAAGAGGGACCTGCCCGGCGCGCGACCGGACGGCGGACAGACCGTGAGGTCGGCGCCTCGGCGACCGTGACGGTGGTGACGGCGGCGGCGCGGGGCATCGGCGGGCAACCGCGTGCCAGACGGTCCAGTAGTTGTTCAACGAGGTCCGGTGCCAGGCGTGCGCCACGACGCGCCAGGTCGCGGGTCAGGTCCTGCTCGCCGAGCACCGTCACCCGGTCGAGTTGTGCCCGGACGTTTTTCCGCCTGGCCAGAACCAGCAGCGGAACCACCTCGGTCGGTGGCAGACCTGCCTCTACCAGCACCTCCTCCACCGCTACGGTCTGATCCAGAAGTTTGCGGACGTCGTCGTCCGCGTCGGCGTCGCCACGCCATAACCGGCCGCGTTCGACGGTGATCTCTCGCCAGTTCTTCACGTCTACCACGAAGACTCCGCCAGGCCCCACCACGATCACGTCGATGTTGGCCCGGCGGGTGCCTGGCCACCGTCGGTCCGGCAGCACGTGCCACCCTGCGTCGTCCATACCGACCAGCACTCGGACCACACTCTGCTCGGCCCGGCCACCGGCTTCCCAGTGCTGGCGGTGGCGGCGTAACTGCTTCAGCACGTCGGTCAGGTGCTGGATCTGTCGCTGGACTCCGTCGATCTCCATCCCGAGCAGGACAGCTTGACCGAGGGCCGACGGTTCTGGCAGCGGGTCGGCGTCTCGCGTCGACGAGGCGGTCGTCGACGAGGCGGTCGTCGGCGGATGGGCRGTCGACGTGCCGGCGGTCGACGCAGCGGTGGCGGGGATGCGCGCTGCCGGTCCATCCAAAAGCACGTCACTACTCCCTCACCTTATGTCACAGGTAAGAGTACGGTAATGAGCCATCGTTTGGCTACGTTTACGGGCAACGGTGGTCTGCAGGCCCTAGGGAAGAGCGGTTGTTCTTGTAAAGGTAAGTCCACTTTCGAACGCTGGTTCGAGCGTGCCGACTCGAACTCTTCGAACACTCTGGCCACGGCCGCTTTCGGCAGAGAAAGATCACGTAAGTTCGGTCTAGACCGCCAGCACGATGGCGGCGCTGATGCCGCCGAGGCCGAGGGCGAAGGCCGCCTCGGGCAGCCCGCCGTCGCGCCGCCGGAAGAGGCGGTCGAGCGCCAGCCGCCCGGCACCGACCGCAGCCACCGTGATCGCGACCACCGCGACGCACAGCGGGTACTCCATGCCGCCGTCGGTTTCCCACAGTCCGTTTGGTGCGGTCACGATCATTGCGTTGATCATCACACCGATCACGGCCGCGGCCGCCAACGGAGTCAGCAGGCCCACCGCCAGGCCGAGGCCGCCGAGGAACTCGGACGCGCCGGCCAGCCCGGCGAAGAAGGTGCCGGGATGGTAACCCAGCTGGGCGAATCCCTTGCCGGTCGCGGTGAGGCCGTGGCCGCCGAACATGCCGAAGAGCTTCTGCGCACCGTGCCCGGCGAGCAGCAGACCGAAGGTCATCCGAAGCAGCAGCAGCCCGAGGTCGGCTGCGGACACGGCCGTGCGGGACGGGCCCGTGCGGGACGGGCCCGGGTGGGAGGCGTCGGGCGGTGCGGGGGTGGCGGGTGCCAGGTGGAGGGATGCCCGGTGCCGCGTAGCGAGCAGTTTCATGTCGAAACCCTGATCCAGGCGAAAGCATACGGTGAAGCTTTGGTCACTACTGTGCCTGCCCGCTCTGCCGGGCAGATACCACCTCGGTCCTCCCCACGCCCGTGGGGGTGATCCGACCGGGGGCAGCGCGCACCTGAGCGGATAGATGGCGATCATCGGCGTCCTGCCGAGATGGAGCGGCCGGGGCGAGCTAGYCCGTCGTGGGCCTGGATCTGGCCGGTCTGTGGTTCGGGCGAGCCAGGCGTGGGTAGAGACTGAAAGTGGTCAGAATGGACACGCTGGGTGATGATCTGCATTCTTCTAGGGAGAAGAGAAGATTGTGACCTTACCCGCGCGACTCGGCGACCGTCTGGCGACGCTCATCCGGTGGCATCTGGACCCGTCTACAACGGGCCGGCGGCGTCCGGCAGGCGGGCGTGTGTGGCGCCGGCTGGGCCGGRCAGCTGCCTGCCGCCAGGACGGAACAACCAGATGGCGAGCATGGAACGCCAGYGCCCTCGGCGGAACTGGTCCGATCTGTTGTCGGCCCAGGTCGCAGGCGCGGACGTCCGCGGCGGGGCTGYGCGGCCGGCGCGGGGCTGGGGCCAGGGGTCACTGCCCGGGGGCGAGCACCTTCCTGGAGGGGTAARCATGGCCGACATCCGTAGCACGATCGTCCGGCGGCCGGTCACCGTGGAGCGGTCCACCACGGTTCGGGACGCGGCGGCGCAGATGGAACGGCAGGGCGTGGGCGCRCTCCTCGTCATGGAGAACGACCGCCTGGTCGGGATCGTCACCGACCGCGACATCGTGCTACGCGGCGTTGCCCGCGGTATCCCGACGGACAGCCGGATCGACGCCCTCATGACCACCGAGGTCATCACCGTACCGTCCGGCGTCGACCTCGAACGGGCCTACGAAATCTTCCGTGACCACGCGATCCGCCGGCTCCCGGTCGTCGACGGCCGCCGGCTCGTCGGCCTGCTGTCCGTCGACGATCTGCTCATCCGCACCGAGCACGAGATGGCCGAGCTGGTACACCCGCTCGCCGATGAGGTCTTTGCCCCCCACCGCGAGGCCCCACCGCTGGCTACCACCGGCGAGGAGCCCGTCGAGCTGGCGCTCGAACTGCCGCCCCGGCGTAGGGCGATGCGCGCCCATCCCGGCGACACCCTGGTTGTCCACCGTCCCACCGTCACGCAACCGGACCGCCTTGGGGAGATCCTTGAGGTGCGCTCGCCTGCCGGCGACCCACCGTTCACCGTCCGCTGGTCCGACACCGGGCACGTCAGCTTCGTCTACCCGGGACCGGACGCCGAGGTCCGCCACCCTCCCGAGGAGGCCCGCAGCGGCACCGGCTGAAAAGGACGACGGGTTCAACCCTGCATGCGTGACAAACACGCACCGTCAGGCTAATCATGCTACGGGATCGTGACKTTCCGCTGCGACCAGCCTGCCGGGAGGGCAGTGCAGCAGCCAGAAGCCGCCCTCCCGTACCCCGAGCTGGTCCGGGACCGGCCAGCACCAGCCGTCCAGGAGCCGTCGGATCAGGTCGGCAACGATGGTGCGCTGGCTACAGATCGCCGTCGGAGTCCCGGACGCCGCGAGCCCCATCAAGGTAGCGACCACCCTCGCCTCCGATCCGGGATAGCCGGTGTCCGCCAGCGCCGGCTCCGGTTCGACGGCGAGCCCGGCCGCGCGCGCGTACGGGGCGAGCGTGGCGGTGCAGCAGGGCAGGTCGGCGCTGATCAACAGGCGAATCCCCAGGCTGGTCAGCAGCGGCACCAGTGCGTTCGCCTGGGCCCGGCCGCGCTCATCGAGCGGGCGTAGCCGGTCAGGCCCGTCCCAGCGCCGATGGTGGGCGGCCCGAGCGTGGCGGATGACGACGAGTGCGGCCGTCGGCGCCGGCAGCCGACCCGCCGGCAGCCGACCAAACTCGGCGAGGACGTGGCGGTCGGTGTCGTAGCTGACCCGGCGCGCCGCATCCCCCTTCGCCAGCCAGGCAAGCCTGTCCACCTCCCGGGTGGGGACGAACGTGCCGGAATGGGCCTGCATCGCCCAGTACCGGACCGTCTTCACCGTCCTGCCGCCGTCCGTCAGGTAGCGGTACTCGCCGAGCGGGGGCCCGAGCCAGGCCCGGTAACCAGTCTCCTCCTCGACCTCCCGCAACGCACCGAGCAACGGATGTTCCCGCCGACGCAGCTTGCCCTTGGGCAGGGACCAGTCGTCGTACCGCGGCCGGTGCACGACCGCGATCTGCCGCCCGTCCCGCGTGGGCCGCCACAGCACCCCACCGGCGGCACCTACGACCCGTACCGGCCTATCCCAGGGATCAGCCGACGACTTCATGCCGTCCAGTCTTCGGCTCCAGCCGCCGCGGCGCCAGGACGACGGGCACATCCCCGCAAGACCCGGTCCCGCAAGCCTCGGTCGACAACCCGCCGCCGGCGGCGCGGATCGCGGTCGGGCCGTCCGCGGCGTCCATCGCTACCAGGGCGGGGATCCCCACCTGAAGCGCATGTTCCCCGACGGCACCCAGGGGTATGGAACTCGCCACAGAAGGTTACCGCTGTCCGGGGAGTGGAGGGTGAGGTGACGGACGCAGGTGTGGCCGAGCTCGTCGTCGAGCCGGCGGTGCTCGGGACGCTCGTTGACGTGCTGCGTGCACGCGGGTATCAGGTCGTCGGCCCGACGGTGCGGGATGGCGCGATCGTGTACGACAAGATCAGTAGCGCGGCGCAGCTCCCGGTGGGGTGGACCGATGTCCAGGAGGCGGGTCGTTACCGGCTCGAGCGTCGTCGCGACGCGGCGCTGTTCGGTTACGCGGTGGGGCCGCATTCGTGGAAGCAGAACCTGCTGCCGCCCCGGCTGCGCCTGCTGACGACCCGCCGCGACGGCGATGGCGGCTTCGGCGATGGCGGCTTCGGGGACGGCGGCTTCGGGGACGGCGGCTTCGAGGTGGCGGAGGAACCGCTACCGCGGGCAGCGGTGGCATTCCTCGGCGTCCGTTCCTGTGAGCTGCAGGCCATCGCGACCCAGGACCGGATCCTGCTCGGGGGGCGCCACGCCGACCGCGACTACGCTGCTCGCCGCAGCGATGTGTTCATCGTCGCGGTGAACTGCCACGAGCCGGGTGGGACCTGCTTCTGCGTGTCGATGAACACGGGCCCGGCGGTGCGGGAGGGCTACGACCTGGTCCTCAGCGAAGTCCTGGCCGGTGACCACCGGCTGCTCGTCGAGGCGGGCACCCCCCGGGGTGTCGAGATACTGGGCGAGCTGGCGGGGCGCCCGGGCGAAGCCGCCGACCGGAGCGCGGCCCAGGCGGCCGTGGATGGGGCGGCCGACCGGATGGGACGCACCGTCGACGCGGCCGACCTGCGTGACCTGCTCGCGGACAACCTCGAACATCCACGGTGGGACGAGGTGGCGCAGCGGTGCCTGAGCTGCGGCAACTGCACGATGGTGTGCCCAACCTGCTTCTGCACCTCGGTGGAGGACGTCAGCGACCTCACCGGAAGTGAGGCGGAGCGCTGGCGCAGCTGGGAGTCCTGCTTCTCGCTGGACCACTCCTACCTCCACGGCGGCAACGTCCGTGCCTCCGGACGCTCCCGCTACCGCCAGTGGTTGACCCACAAGTTCGGCACCTGGCACGACCAGTTCGGAACGTCCGGATGCGTCGGCTGCGGACGGTGCATCACCTGGTGTCCCGTCGGCATCGACGTCACCGAGGAACTGACCGCCATTCGAGCGAACTCCGTGGCCGGCGATGACGTTGGTTGAGGCACCGCTCGGCGAGGTCGGCGTCTTCGCCGGTATGCACCCGGACCACCTCGCCCTCCTCGCCGGGTGCGCCCGGCACGCCATCTTCCGCCCGGGCGACGTACTCCTGCGGGAAGGCGACCCGGCCGACACTCTCTACGTCATCCGGCACGGCACGGTCGCGATCGAAACCTTCGTCCAGACCCGGGGTCTGGTCCCCATCGAGACCGTCGGAGCCGGCAATGTGGTGGGCTGGTCCTGGCTGTTCCCGCCGTACCGGCTCCATTTCGACGCCCGTGCCCTCTCGCTAGTCCGCGCCACCGCCATCGACGGTGCCTGCCTACGCGAGAAGTTCTCCCAGGACCCGGCGCTGGGCTACGACGTGCTGTCCCACCTTGCGCAGGTGCTCATCGAGCGCCTGCAGGCCACCCGGTTGCGGCTGCTCGATGTCTACGCAAACCCGGGCCAGGGCTGACGGCCCGGCYGGGGAGATGACCCCTCGGCCGTTCCGGGTGACCCGCCGCCACCAGGAGACGGGTGACACGTGGACCCTGGAACTCGCGCCGCTCTCCGACGTTCCGATCATCGCCGCACCCGGCCAGTTCACCATGGTCTACGCTTTCGGCGTCGGCGAGGTCCCCCTGTCCGTGACGGGCTGCGACCCGGCGATGGGCGACGACTCCGTGGCGGCTGGTACCGACAGCCCGCTTGTGCACACCGTCCGAGCGGTCGGCGCGGTGACGGAAGCGATCTGCGCGTCCCGCCCGGGCGACGTCCTCGGGGTGCGTGGCCCGTTCGGGCGAGGCTGGCCGGTAGGCGCCGCAGCCGGGCTGGACGTCGTCGTGGTCGCGGGCGGGCTCGGGCTGGCGCCGCTGCGGCCGGTCGTCCGGCAGATCCTGCGACGGCGCGCCGACTACGGCAACGTGGTCGTGCTCGTCGGCACCCGTATACCCGCGGACATCCTCTACCGCCGGGAACTGGCCGGTTGGCAGGACCGCACCGACCTCCRAGCCCTGGTGACCGTCGACGGTGCGCGGCCCGGATGGGACGGCCGGGTCGGCGTCGTCACCACCCTCCTCCCGCACGTGCGTTTCGATCCGGCCAGAACCGTCGCGTTCACCTGCGGACCCGAGATCATGATGCGGCTGACCGCACGGGCCCTGGTCGACGCCGGCGTACTCGCCGACCGCATCCACCTGTCCATGGAACGCAACATGCACTGCGGCCTCGGTCACTGCGGCCGCTGCCAGCTCGGCCCGCTGATGCTCTGTCTGGACGGACCGGTCTGCGGCTACGACCGCCTGGAACCGTTGCTCGCCGTCCGGGAGCTGTGATGCCGATGCCGATGCCGATGTCTACGCCGATGTCTACGCCGATGTCTACGTCGACGCCGACCAGCCCAGCCAGGCCCCGGCTCGCCGTCTGGAAGTTCGCCTCCTGCGACGGGTGCCAGCTCACCCTGCTCGACTGCGAAGATGAGCTGCTCTCGCTCGCCGGCGAGATCGACGTCTCCTACTTCCTGGAGGCATCCAGCGCGACCGTCGACGGTCCCTACGACCTCTCCCTCGTCGAGGGCTCGGTCACCACCGAACAGGACGTGGAACGCATCCACCAGGTCCGGGCCGCGTCCCGGCGTCTGGTCACAATAGGCGCCTGCGCGACCGCCGGCGGCATCCAGGCGCTCCGCAACTTCRCCGACGTCGGTGACTTCCTCGCGGCCGTCTACGCCACCCCGGCGTACGTCTCGACGTTGGCGACCTCCACCCCGATCTCCACGCACGTCCGGGTGGACTTCGAACTCCAGGGCTGCCCGATCAACCCTCGCCAGCTCCTCGAAGTCATCAGCGCGTTCCTCGCTCGCCGACGCCCGAACATCTCCTCGTCCTCCGTCTGCACCGAATGCAAACGGCGGGGGACGGTGTGCGTGATGGTCGCGCACGGCACGCCGTGCCTCGGCCCCGTCACGCATGCCGGATGCGGTGCGATCTGCCCGGCCTATCACCGCGGCTGTTACGGCTGTTTCGGCCCGATGGAGAGCCCCAACACCCCCGCGTTGATCCGCCAGCTACGGGTCCTCGGGATGAACGAGGACAACGTCGACCGAGTGTTCCGGACGTTCAACACCGCCGCGCCGGCATTCCGCGACGCCCCCGGCGAGGGTTCGGGAAGCGGTGAGACCGATGCGCGCGACTAGGACCATCGCACCTCCCCCACTCACCAGGGTCGAGGGCGAAGGAAGGCTGCTAATCAAGATCACCGACGGGCGGGTGGACGAGGCCCACCTGAAGATCTTCGAACCGCCGCGCTTCTTTGAGGCGTTCCTCCGCGGCCGGGCCTACACCGAGCCACCCGACATCACCGCCCGGATCTGCGGCATCTGCCCGGTCGCCTACCAGATGAGCGCGCTGGCGGCCATCGAACAAATCTGCGACGTCACGGTCACCGGCCCACCCGCCGCCCTACGGCGGCTCATCTACTGCGGTGAATGGATCGAGAGTCACGCACTACACGTCTTCCTGCTGCACCTGCCGGACTTCCTCGGCTACGACAGCGCACTGCATCTTGCCCAGGACCAGCCCGCCCTGGTCAAGCTGGGACTCACGCTGAAGAAGGCCGGCAACACGCTCATGACGGTCATCGGCGGCCGCGCGATCCACCCCGTCAACGCGCGGGTCGGCGGCTGGTACCGGGCACCACGCCGGCGTGACCTGACCGAGCTCGTCGGGCAACTGGAACAGGCGCGGGACATCGCCCGGGACACCGCCCGCTTCACCGCCGCCCTGGACTTCCCCGAAGACGAACTCCACCAGACCTTCGTCGCGCTCCACCAACCTGGCGAATACCCCGTTGAGCGCGGCCGGATCGCCTCCACCGCTGGCCTCGACATCGCCCCGGCCGACTACGACCGRCACTTCACCGAAGAACAGGTGCCCTGGTCGAACGCCCTGCACTCGACCCTGGCCGCGGGCGGCTCCTACCTCACCGGACCRCTGGCTCGCTTCGCGCTGGGCGCGGAGCGGCTGGCGCCCGCCGCCCGCGAGACCGCCGCCGAGATCGGCCTGCGCCCACCGGAGCGCAACCCCTACCGCAGCATCATCGTGCGCTGCATCGAGATGGTCCACGCCGCCGACGAGGCGCTGCGGATCATCGCGGACTACACCGAGCCCGACCCCTCCGCGCTGGAGGCCCCGCCCCGGGCGGGAACCGGATACGGGGTCACGGAGGCACCCCGCGGCCTGCTCTACCACCGCTACACGATCGACCACAACGGCACCATCCTCGACGCAAAGATCGTGCCACCAACCGCCCAGAACCAACGTCCGATCGAAGAAGACCTGCGCGGTGTGGTGGAACGCTTCATGAACCTGCCGGAGCCCGAACTCGCCCTGCGCTGCGAACGGGCCATCCGCAACTACGACCCCTGCATCTCATGTGCGACCCACTTCCTGACTCTCCACATCGAACACGGCTGACCGTCATCGGGATCGGCAATCCCTACCGACACGACGACGCCGTCGGCCTGGCAGTCGCGCGGCAGCTACGCTGCACGCTCCCAGCCGGCGTCGACGTACTCGAAGGCGCCGGCGAGCCGACAGGGCTGTTCGCCGCCTGGGAAGGGGCCGACGCCGTCTGGATCATCGACGCCGCCCATTCCGCGGCCCCGCCCGGAACTGTGCACCGCATACCGGCCAACGAGCGCACACTACCGGCGGATCTCGTCGGGCCATCGACCCACGCGCTCGGCCTCGCGGACACCATCGAGATCAGCCGAACACTCGGCTGGCTTCCCCGGCATCTCGTCATCTACGCAATCTGCGGCCATACCTTCTCCGCAGGCCTCGGACTTGACCCCGAGGTCGCGGCGGCGGCCCGAAACGTGGCCGCCGCCATCCGCGCCGAAACAGCGATCTATGCCGCCAGGGAACCTGACGATGCCGCCAGGGAACCCCACGATCTCCGCTGACCGCCGCCAACCGCGGTAGCCGAAGGCCCGCGTTGGCGGCGGGGTTCGGTCACGGGACTTCGCGCGGCCCGGGGGCGGCGTTCATCAGCCACGTCACCGTGCGGCTGATGTCCGACAGGGACAGGATCCCGACGAGCCTGCCTTGATCCATCACCAGGACGCGGTGCTCGGCGCCGGGCTCCATGCGCGGCAGCAGATCCGCCAGCGGGTCGTCGGGACCCGCGATGGTGGTCCGCGACAGTGGCACCATCACCTCGCTTACCGTTACCGTGCCGCTCTCCTCCGGCGRCACCTGCTTGGCGCCGTCCAGGGTCACCAGCCCGACCGGGGCTCCGTTCTCGCCGGTCACCGGGAACGCCGAGTGCCGGTACCGGTACAGCGGGCCGGCCAGCAGGTCCGCGACGGTCAGGRCCGCGGGCACCGTGAGCGGTTTCGTCGTCATGGCGTCATGTACCGKGACGCCGGCGAGCACACCGCGCAACTGCGCCTGCCGTCCCTCGGCGGTGGCGGCCGCGATGAGGAACGAGCCGATCAGGGCCAGCCAGAGCCAGCCGAATCCGCCGCCTCTCATGAACACGAGGAGTCCCAGAACGACGAGCAGCCAGCCGAGGACGCGTCCGGCCGCGGTGGCCCCGGCGGTCGCCCGCAGCCGATCTCCCGTACGCCACCACAGGAAGGCGCGCAGCAGCCGCCCACCGTCGAGCGGAGCGGCGGGAAAGGCGTTGAAGACGGCGAGCAGCAGGTTGATGCCCGCCAGCCAGGCCACCACCTCGATCAGGAGTTCGGGCGCGGACGCCAGGGCGAGCAGCCAGGCGCCCAGCACGAAGAGCCCGCCCAGCAAGAGGCTGACGAGTGGGCCGACACCAGCGATCCGCAGCTCCGCTGCCGGGCTCGACGCCTCCGACTTCAGCCGGGCCACCCCGCCCAGCAGCCACAACACGATGTCGTCCACGGCCACCCCGTTGCGCTGGGCCACCACGGCGTGCGCCACCTCGTGGGCGAGCAGCGAGGCGAAGAAAACCACTGCGGCGGCAAGAGCCGCCACCCAGTACACCACCAGGGCATGGCCCGGGTAGGCCTGTGGGAGGCGGCCCTGCGCGAGGCCGAACGCGATGATGCCGAAGATGAGCAGCACGCTCCAGTGGACCCCGATCCGGACTCCAGCGATCCGTCCCACCACGAAGGTCGCCCGCACAGCGTCTCTCCCCTGTTCGAACGTGCCCCGGGACCAAGACCCGGCTCGACTCCGCGGTTAAGCGCGCAGCCGGCCCCGTCAGGCTGTCGCGAGGGCCACCTCCGTCGACTTGACCAGGGCGGTCACCGAGGAACCCGCGGCCAGAGCGAGGTCGGTCGCGGCGGCCAGGGTGATCGCCGCGGTGAGCACGCCGCCACCGTCGAGGGCGATGTGCACGACGGCCATGGCACCGCCGGTCTCCAGGCTGGATACCGTGCCGCGCAGCCGGTTACGGATGCTCAGACCGTCCACGCCGCCCGTGGCCAGCGCCACCTCGGTGGACTTGATCAGAATCTCGACGGTGGCCCCCACCGAGAGGCCGAGATCCTTGATCGCATCAAGGGTCACCGCGGCGGTGACGGTCTGCCCGCCGGAAAGATCGACGGTCACGGTGCTCATCACCGCACCTTCGGTGATGTCGGTGACGGTTCCGGTCAGTCGGTTGCGGATGCTCAGGCTCATCGGTCCACCTTGTCCTCTCGGGTGCCGCCAGGTGCCGTCAGTCAACTCCTACCCGTCCGTCCGTGCCGCGTACATGCCTCACCTGCAGAAGAGTCGTGCGGAACAGTCGTGCGGAAGGGTCCTGCGGACGAGTGATGTCCGACAGGCGGTCGCGCCTGATCGGTCCGTGCGGGTCGCACCGCCCGCGTCGGGGGGAGCGGGCAGTGCGGTGCCACCGGTTCGCCTACCCCGAACAGGTCGATGTCGACCACCGACCCCGAGAGTCCGGCCTCCCGCACGCAGGCGCCCCGCACCGACAGAACACTGCCTTGACACAACGGATAGGCAGGAAATGTCGCCAGAAGCTCTACTGTTACCCACTGTCATGTCAGACAACACACCTACCTCGCCGCCAGCATGGGCGCCAGGTCACCCGCGCCTGATCCACCCACGTCTGCGACCCAAAGAAATCCCGGCCTCCCTCGGCGGCAGCCCCGCCGATCATCCGACTGGCGTCCACCCCCGCAACAACAGATCATCGTCGTATGACATCGGGCAATCGTGCTGAAGCAACGAAAGCGCACAACATTAAACAACGGCAACTCTCGGCGGACCGTCCGAGCGGCTGCCCCGGGTAGCCGACCGGGTAGCCGAGCCGCGGAGAATCACGATGGCCGATGGCCGGCGGCCGATGGCAACGGCTGCCGACGGTGGAACCGGCGCCTAGGCCGGACTACCCCCAGACTAACCCCCGAGCCAACCTCCGGACTAACCCCGTAGGGGGCTTGCGGAGGGCCTCGTAGGGCTGTTTTCGCTGTACCCGGCTGTCCCCGTCATCCGTATTCCCGACACGCCTGCGGGGAACGGTGTTCAGGGAAGCCGAGAATGTTCCGGGCCATGGCCTACCTCCCGATGAGGGGGCCAGAAGGGGTACCCCCGCTTCCGGTGTCGGACTACCTCGTAGGGGTGCRCATCCCTCGCGCTGGAACCGCCGCTGGAGTGCTCCGGAACGGGCGTCGGTCAACGACGTTGAGGGGACCGTTCCTCCTCGGCACCGCGTTCATGGTCGGCCGGATGTCTGGATGTGCGGCTGGCTGTGCATTGTGATCGGTGCGGCGCGGTCGCCCGATCCGCTCGTCGCGCGGCGGTGGTATCACTGGACCGGTCCGACGAGACGGACTGACCTTCGATAAGCCGGACGAGAAGTGGTCGAGCGGTGATTGCCGTGCTAGCTGATACRCTTTCAACAGTTAGCGCCCGCCTGCTAGCTCGGCTGCCGGCTGGAGTTAGCGCAAGTGCGCGCTCACTCATCACTTGCTATAGCGGCACGCCTGCGCCGGTCGCGGCGCTTGGTCGGTTGGGGACATGGTTGCGGTATGGAAAAAGGCTTCTCGGTTTCCTGCGGAGCCTTTCACGTACGCGTGGTGTCGGCGGCGTTGCGTCGCGCGACCATCGATCCGGGGTTCGGAGCGTTCCTGTGGGTGGTGCCGCGGACCCCCGTCAGCAGTCGTCGGCTCTCGGCCGGCGATCCGCGGCGGCCGACATCTCTCGGCTGATCGGGGTCAGCCAACCGGGACCTGCGTCGAAGCCCGTGACGGGGCCCGTGACGGGACCTGCGTCGAAGCCCGTGACGGGGCCCGTGACGGGACCTGCGTCGAAGCCCGTGACGGGGCCCGTGACGGGGCCTACGTCGAAGCCCGTGACGAGGCCCGTGACGCGGCCTACGTCGAAGCCTGTGACGCGGTCTGGGCCGAATCCTGCGGCTCCCAGCGGGTGCTCGGATACGCCCGACRCAGTTCGGGGGGCGACGCAGTTCGGGGGGCGACGTCGGCGGCGAACCACTCAAGCTGCTCGCGCTGCCAGTCCACCGGCAGTGAGTCGACGCCGATACCGGTGAGCTGCTGGCCGTACAGTTCCCGGTAGTGGTCATCGATAACAGTCGAACCACCGGATTGCCGGCGTCGAATCCCGCCCGCCTGCCTCCGTCGACGGGGCCGGCCGGAACAACCGGCACCGCGGCCTGACTCCACCCCTGACGCCACGGATACGGGACGCCGGACCGGGCGGCCACCGAAGGCATCCACGTCTGTTCCGGGCGCTCAATGCAAGTGCAGCGGCGTCCGGCGAATGCGAGTGCTCAACAACAATGCGGGGCGCCGGGTAAATACGGGGGCAGGCCGACAGCGCAGGTGCGTTCCGGCAAATGCAAGTGCGCTCCGCGAATGCGGGGGCCGTCCCGGCGATGCGGGATTCGATCGACGGTGCATTGTCTCATGGCGTTCAACGCCGAGCTCAACGGCGAGTTCAATGCCGAAGACGGCGGGCGGCGTTGGAAAACGCCGCCCGCCGTCCCGGTCCGTGCCGCCAACCATGACGGTCCGCCACGATATGGCCACTTCCACTGGGCGATGGCGTGGGCGGAGCGGGACAGCGCCGTCGCCACGATGACGCTTTGTCGCCGTCGTTCCCACGCCGTGGTTCGCGGCCATGATCAAACATAGGCGTGACGAACACGAAGCTGCCGGATTTCCCCCGGTTGACCTGGCGGTCCACCGCCTCCGGCAGCCACGACCAGACACCTCCGTCGCCGACCGTCAGGCCGGCGAYGGAGGTGACGGCCACCGGTCGCTTAATGCAGCGGGCGCATGCAGTCCCGGCAGCGGTCGTTCAGAATCGAGAGGAGCTCGACAGCCTTGAGTGAGGCGTCGCGCACCTTCGCGATGTCCTGCGAGGAGTTCAGCCTGACCAGCGCGGATTCAGCTCCGTCGGAGGCGCCCTCCCGGACCGCCTCGACGATCTCTGCCGCCGGTGTGCCGAACTGGAAGAGCAGAACCTCTTTGTCCTGGTAGGACGGTAGTTCCGTGGGCAGGTGCCCGAGACCGATGCCGGCGAGGTTCCGGCTCAGGATCTGCCGCACGTTGGTACCCAATCGGCCATAGCCGCCGATCTCCCGCAGTGTCCCCATGTTGATCCGGAAGACACCGTTGTTGCCTACTACGGTCGCACGCAGGTCCTCCCACGTTCCCGGCGGGTCGGACGGCACGCCGACCATCTGCGTGTCCGTCATCTCTACCATCCCGACTGGCAACCCAAGTACTCCACGTATGCGCGAACCGACACGCCCAGCTCCTTCCGCTCTCCATAGGAAAGCACTGCGTGCTGCCAGGTCGGCGTCGCCCGGCGTCGCCCGGCGGAAAATAACTGTTATCCATAAGATAACCGACTCCTCGGRCGAGGTCCACTCACGACGGACCTTGTCGGTTTCGGAAAAGTTAATCCTGGTGATCGGGATCGCGCGGCGGTCGGGAAGCTGCCAACATGAATGTGAGTCATCTTGTTCATCCGCCGTGACCAGCATCGATAGCGCCGACATCTCTACGTAACATGGCAGGTACCTCGCTGAAACTCTTGTTCGAATGTTCCGATAACATCTCATCTGCACGGGGCGTTTGCTACTGTCATCTACATCGCGCCGACGGAGCTGGGGGATCCCCGTAATCGGGCGATCTTCCTGGCGTACCGTGTGCTCCGGACCACTTCGGCGGCGCGCCCGGGGCTATGTGGGCGGCGCCACGGGGGAAAGTTTCCAGGAAAATTTTAATTAAAGATTTTTCCTTGAGAATATCCTTCGAGGTATCTTTCGGGAGAAGCTTCCAGTCATCCCGACGGAATACCTGTTAACGCCGAAGTTACCGGGGCTTGCAGGGCTGAAATAAACGGCTCCTAGTGTTCTTCGTGTCGCCACCGGACAAACGAAGAACCACTGTTCGGGGGCGATCCCATGGCCTTCTGTTCTCGATCGACGGCTGGTGATGACAGTGCCCGGTCCCCGTTTTCCCAGCTCATCCGCGCCTACGGTCGAGCCGGCCGCGCCGGTCAGGTTTTGCGACACCACCCTGCGCGACGGCGAGCAGGCGCCTGGAGTGGCATTCACCGCAGCCGAGAAACTTGCCATCGCCGCTGCTCTGGACGCCATCGGCGTACACCAGATCGAGGCCGGAATACCTGCCATGGGACCCGCCGAACGGGATGTCCTGCGGGAGATCCTCGCGACGCAACCCCAGGCCGGCGTGGTGGCGTGGTGCCGGGCCGACCGCCGCGACATCGATGCCGCGGTGTCCTGCGGAATTGTCACCGCGCACCTCACCATTCCCGTCTCCGACCTGCATCTGAAGAGCAAGCTGGGCCGGGACCGGGGATGGGCGCGGCGCCGCATCCGCGACTGCGTCTTCGACGCGGCCGACCGCGGGCTGCGATTCAGCGTCGGCCTGGAGGACGCCTCCCGCGCGGACGACAACTTCGTCATCGAGCTGGCCGGCGAGCTGCGCGAGTGGGGCGCCACCCGGATCCGCTGGGCCGACACGGTCGGTCTGCTGGACCCGGTCAGCGCCTACACCCGGCTCGGCCGGCTGGTCCAGGCGGTCCCGGGGGAGTGGGAGATCCACGCCCACGACGACTTCGGTCTGGCGACCGCAAACACCCTCGCCGCGGTTCAGGCCGGATTCACCTGGGTTAGCACCACGGTGCTGGGTCTGGGGGAACGGGCCGGCAACGCCCCGCTCGAGGAGGTGGCGATGGCCCTGCGGCACCTGTTGAAGGTGCCGGTGGACTTGGACACCACCTCGTTCCGCAGGCTCGCGCGGATGGTGGCCCGGGCCGCCTGCCGCCCGCTGCCGGTAGGCAAGGCGGTGGTCGGTGAGTCGGTGTTCGCGCACGAGTCGGGGATCCACGTCCACGGCGTGCTGCGACACCCGTCGACCTACGAGCCGTTCGACCCCGCCGAAGTCGGCGGGCAACGGCGGCTCGCGTTCGGGAAGCATAGTGGCCGGGCCTCGGTGCGTTACGCGCTGGCCCAGTACGGCATCACCGCCGACGACAGCGAGATCGAGCCGCTGCTTGAGCGGGTCCGGACCACGGCGACCCAGACGAAGCGCGGCCTGCACGGCCGTGACTTCCAGGAGCTTCTCGGGCGGGCCGAAGTGCCGGCCCCCCGAGTGGAGGCCCCGCCGTCCTAGGCCGGGTCCGGCAGGACCCGGACCCGGCTGACAGACGCAACGGGGTAGATCAACAACTAACGGTTGTGCCGATGTCCCGGCCAAACCCGGCCGGCGGCACGACTCCAGCCCAGGGGCTCTCGCGGCCCGACCTGCCCGATCGGCGTGGTCGTGGCACCGGTGCCCCCTGCGCTGGGCAACCGTTCCGAGGAGGAACACCGCATGCGCCAGATCGCATTCTATGGCAAGGGTGGTATCGGCAAGTCCACCACCCAGCAGAACACCATGGCGGYGATGGCCGAGATGGGCAAGAAGGTCATGATCGTCGGCTGCGACCCCAAGGCCGACTCGACCCGGCTCATCCTRCATTCCAAGGCCCAGACCTCCGTCATCCAGCTGGCTGCCGAGAAGGGCTCGGTCGAGGACCTGGAGCTCGACGAGGTCCTGGTAGAGGGCCAGTGGGGCATCAAGTGCGTCGAGTCCGGTGGCCCGGAGCCCGGTGTGGGCTGTGCCGGCCGCGGTGTCATCACTTCCATCAGCTACCTGGAGGAGGCCGGCGCCTACGAGGACCTCGACTTCGTCACCTACGACGTCCTCGGTGACGTCGT
The DNA here is from genome assembly GCF_002099325.1 of Frankia sp. KB5. Lineage (NCBI taxonomy): Bacteria > Bacillati > Actinomycetota > Actinomycetes > Frankiales > Frankiaceae > Frankia > Frankia sp. KB5. Next base: position 22,334 of record NZ_MRUJ01000104.1, read on the forward strand.
CTGCGGCGGGTTCGCGATGCCGATCCGCCAGGGCAAGGCGCAGGAGATCTACATCGTCACCTCCGGCGAGATGATGGCGATGTACGCGGCGAACAACATCGCCCGAGGCATCCTCAAGTACGCGCACTCCGGTGGTGTCCGGCTCGGCGGGCTCATCTGCAACAGCCGCAACACCGACCGCGAGGACGAGCTGATCATTGAGCTCGCCCGCCGGCTCAACACCCAGATGATCCACTTCATCCCGCGCAACAACGTCGTGCAGCACGCCGAGCTGCGCCGGATGACGGTCATCGAGTACGACCCGAAGWACGAGCAGGCCGACCAGTACCGGCAGCTCGCCAAGAAGATCGTCGACAACGACATGAAGACCATCCCRACGCCGATCACCATGGACGAGCTCGAGGAGCTCCTCATCGAGTTCGGGATCATGGAGCAGGAGGACGAGAGCATCATCGGCAAGGYCGCCGCTGTCGCCTGACCCTGTCACCTGCTCCGACTCCGTCGAGGATGAGGTCCCGACCATGACGACGACGCCGGCACCTATCAAGGCCGAGACCGAGGCGATGATCGCCGAGGTGCTGTCTAACTACCCTGCGAAGACGGCCAAGTTCCGGGCCAAGCACCTCAAGGCCAACGACCCCGATGGGTCGAAGGAGTGCGAGGTCAAGTCCAACATCAAATCCCGCCCGGGGGTCATGACGATCCGCGGCTGCGCCTACGCCGGTTCCAAGGGTGTGGTGTGGGGCCCGGTCAAGGACATCGTCAACATCAGCCACGGCCCGGTCGGCTGTGGCCAGTACTCCTGGGCCACCCGGCGCAACTACGCCCGCGGCCCCTGGGGCGTGAATAACTTCGCCGCGATGCAGTTCACGACCGACTTCCAGGAGAAGGACATCGTCTTCGGCGGTGACCCGAAGCTGGAGACGGTCTGCGACGAGATCGTCGAGCTGTTCCCGCTGGCCAAGGGGATCTCGGTCCAGTCCGAGTGCCCGATCGGTCTGATCRGCGATGACATCGAGGCGGTTTCCCGCAAGGCCTCGAAGAAGCTCGAGCTGCCGGTCGTCCCGGTGCGCTGCGAGGGGTTCCGCGGGGTCAGCCAGTCCCTCGGCCACCACATCGCCAACGACGCGGTCCGCGACCACGTGCTGGGTACCGGCGGGAACACCTTCAAGCAGACGCCGTATGACGTCGCGCTCATCGGCGACTACAACATCGGCGGCGACGCCTGGGCCTCCCGGAAGATCCTGGAGGAGATGGGCCTGCGGGTCATCGCCCAGTGGTCCGGTGACGGCACGATCAACGAGATGGCCTCGACGCACCTGTCGAAGCTGAACTTGATCCACTGCTACCGGTCGATGAACTACATCTGCACGACCATGGAGGAGCGCTACGGCACTCCGTGGACCGAGTTCAACTTCTTCGGTCCTACCAAGATCGTCGATTCGATGCGGAAGATCGCGGCTTTCTTCGACGACGAGATCAAGCAGAAGACCGAGGCTGCGATCGCCCGCTACCAGGTCCGGTTCGACGAGATCACGAACGCCTTCCGGCCGCGCCTGGAAGGCAAGCGGGTCATGCTCGCGGTCGGCGGACTGCGGCCCCGGCACACCATCGGTGCCTACGAGGACCTCGGCATGGAGGTCGTCGGCACCGGCTACGAGTTCGCGCACAAGGACGACTACACCCGTACTTACCCCGCTCTCGCGGAGGGCGTGGTCCTCTACGACGACCCGACGGCCTTCGAGCTGGAGGAGTTCGCCAAGCGGCTCAAGCCGGACCTGATGGGCGCGGGCGTCAAGGAGAAGTACGTCTTCCACAAGATGGGCGTCCCCTTCCGCMAGATGCACTCCTGGGACTACTCCGGGCCATACCACGGCGTGGACGGCTTCGCGGTCTTCGCCCGTGACATGGACATCGCGATCAACAGCCCGACCTGGGACCTCATGGAGACCCCCTGGTCGAAGGCCGGAGAGGTGTTCTGACCGGCCGGTCCGGCCCCCGCCGGCGGTAGCCGGCAGTCATCAGCCACGGTAGAAGGGAGGATGTCCGGTGACGACGACTCCGGAAACAAACAGTTCCGTCCCGCTGCGGGTCCTCGACCACAGCGAGCTGTTCAAGGACGAGGTCTACCAGAAGCAGTTCGAGGGCAAGCGCGAGTTCGAGAACGGCAGCGACGCCGCCGAGGTCGCCCGGGTCCTGGAGTGGACCCGCGGCTGGGAGTACCGGGAGAAGAACTTCGCCCGGGAGGCGCTGACCGTCAACCCGGCCAAGGCGTGCCAGCCGCTCGGCGCGGTCCTGGCGGGCCTCGGCTTCGAGGGCACCATGCCCCTGGTGCACGGCTCGCAGGGCTGCGTCGCCTACTTCCGCAGCCACTTCGCCCGGCACTTCAAGGAGCCCGTCCCGGCGGCATCCTCGTCGATGACCGAAGACGCCGCCGTCTTCGGCGGGCTGAACAACCTGGTCGAGGCGCTCGAGAACGCGACCACCCTGTACAAGCCCAAGATGGTCGCGGTCAGCACCACCTGCATGGCCGAGGTGATCGGGGAGGACCTGTTCGCCTACATCGGCGCGGCGCGGGACAAGGGCGCGATCTCCGCCGACTACCCGGTGCCGTACGCGCACACGCCGAGCTTCGTGGGCTCGCACCTCACCGGCTACGACAGCATGCTCAAGGGCATCCTGGAGCTCCTGAGCAGGACAGCGGACGCCGACAAGGTCGAGTCCCCCGGGAAGCCCCGGCTGAACATCGTGCCCGGCTTCGAGACCTACGTCGGCAACCACCGCGAGTACCGCCGCATCCTCGAGCTGATGGGTGTCGACCCCCTGATCCTGGGCGACCACAGCAGCTCCCTGGACTCGCCGGCGACGGGTGAGTACGAGCTCTACCCAGGTGGTACCCCGCTCGCCGAGGCCGCCACGGCTCGGTTCAGCCGCGCTACCGTGATGCTTCAGGAGACCACCACCCGCAAGACGACGGAGTTCGTCCGGGACGGGTGGAAGCAGGAGACGGTGGTGCTCGAGACCCCTATCGGGGTGAAGAACACCGACCGCTTCCTGACTGAGGTGGCCCGCCTGGCGGAGGTCGAGATCCCGGCCGAGCTCACCGCCGAGCGTGGCCGCCTGGTGGACGCGCTCACCGACTCGCATGCCTATCTGCACGGCAAGCGGGTCGCCATCGCGGGTGACCCTGACCTCGTCATCGCGATGACCGGCTTCGCCCTCGAACTCGGGATGATCCCGGTCCACCTGCTGAGCACGAACGCCGACAACTCCTTCGCGCCCAGGCTGGAGAAGGTCCTCTCGACTAGCAAGTTCGGCGAGGCGGCGACCGTCTGGCCGGGCAAGGACCTCTGGCACCTGCGGTCGCTGGTCTTCACCGAGCCGGTCGACCTGCTCATTGGGAGCTCGTACCTGAAGTACATCTCCCGGGAGGCGAACGTGCCGCTGGTCCGGGTCGGTTTCCCGATCTTCGACCGGCACCACCTGCACCGCTTCCCGATCGTCGGCTACACCGGCGGTCTGCACCTGCTCACCCAGCTCGTCAACACGGTGCTCGACGAGTTGGACCGCACCAGCCCCGACCACAGCTTCGACGTCGTCCGCTGAGCGTCCGACCGGGCACAGCTGTGGCCGGTCCGGCTCCCGGCCGGATCTGAACGTGGTCGGCCGGCCGCACCCACCGCGCTCCCTGCGACCGGCCGACCACCCCGCCGTGGGGTCGATCGATCACCTCCCGGATCGATCGACCCCTCGCCCCCGTCTCACCTCTTTCAAGAACCGTGCCCGTAGAACCGCGTCCTTCCGAGGATGGCCCATGGCAGCCACAGAACGCGTCGCGCTGTTCACCGAACCGGCCTGTAACCACAACAACGCCAAGAGCACCAAGGCCCGCAAGGCGGGTTGTCCCAAACCCAAGCCCGGGGGCACTTCCGGAGGCTGCGCCTTCGACGGAGCCATGATCACCCTCGTCCCGATCGCCGACTGCGCTCATGTGGTCCACGGCCCGATCGGCTGCGCGGGCAACTCGTGGGACGGCCGAGGCAGCCTGTCGTCCGGGCCGGTGCTCTACCGGCACGGCTTCACCACCGACATGGCCGAGAACGACGTGGTGCTCGGGGGGGAACAGCGCCTGTTCGACACCATCCTGGAGGTCGTCGAGCGGCACTCGCCGCCAGCGGTCTTCGTCTATTCGACCTGCGTCACCGCGATGATCGGAGACGATCTCGACGCGGTGTGCGCGGCTGCCGCCGCCGAGTCCGGGGTGCCGGTGATCCCGATCCACTCGCCCGGGTTCGTCGGCAGCAAGAACCTCGGCAACCGGCTCGCCGGCCAGGCCCTGCTCGACCACGTGATCGGCACCGTTGAGCCGGAGCTCACCACCGACCGGGACGTCAACCTGATCGGTGAGTACAACATCGCCGGGGAGTTGTGGGACGTCCTGCCGCTGCTGTCCCGGCTGGGCCTTCGGGTGCAGGCGTGCATCAGCGGTGATGCCCGCTACCGTGACGTCGCCGCGGCCCATCGGGCCAGGGCGACGATGGTGGTCTGCTCGCGCGCGCTGCTCGGACTCGCCCGTGGCCTGCAGGAACGCTACGGGATCCCGTGGTTCGAGGGCAGCTTCTACGGCACCCGGGCGATGGGCGACACCCTGCGCGGCTTCGCCCGCCTGCTCGAGGACGACGAGCTCTCCCGCCGCACGGAGGAGCTCATCGCTGTCGAGGAGGCGGCCGTCGCCGTCGCACTTGAGCCGTACCGGCGCAGGCTCGCCGGGCGTAAGGCGGTGCTATACACCGGCGGGGTCAAGAGCTGGTCGATCGTGTCCGCGCTGCAGGACCTCGGCATCGAGGTGGTCGGCAGCGGCATTACCAAGAGCTCCGACGGCGACGTGGACAAGATCCGCGAGCTRCTCGGCGACGCAAAAATGATCAAAGAGGGCAGTCCGCGCGAGCTGCTGCGGGTCGCCGAACAGACCGGGGCGGACATCCTCGTCGCCGGCGGCCGCAACCAGTACACCGCGCTGAAGGGCCGGCTGCCGTTCCTCGATATCAACCAGGAGCGGCACATCCCTTACGCCGGCTACACCGGGATGGTCGAGCTCGCCCGGCGCCTCGACCTGGCGATCGCGAGCCCGGTCTGGGAGCAGGTCACCCGGCCCGCTCCCTGGGACCTGGTCGGAGCCCGCTGATGGCCGAGATCGTGACCGGAGAGYGGCAGGCGACGATCGACCCGCTCAAGCACAGCCAGCCGCTCGGGGGTGCGCTGGTCTTCCTGGGCCTCGCCGGCTCGCTGCCGATCATGCATGGTGCGCAGGGGTGCGCGTCATTCGCCAAGGCCCTGCTCACCCGGCATTTCAACGAGCCGATCCCGCTGCAGACCACCGCGATCACCGAGGTGACCGCGGTCCTCGGCAGTGGTGAGGCGATGGTGGAGACGCTCGATGCCATCCGGAAGAAGCAGCGGCCGGAGATCATCGGCCTGCTCACCACGGGGGTCACCGAGGTCAGCGGCGAGGACGTCGGCGGCCAGCTGCGCAAGTACCTCTCGGCCTGGAACGAGACCGACTCGAGCGGGCCGGAGGCGGGCGCGAACGGCTCCGCCCCCGGCAGGGCCCCGCTGATCGTCGGGGTCTCCACCCCGGACTTCATCGGGGGGCTGTCCGACGGCTGGTCGGCYGCGTTGGAGGCGCTGGTCCGAGCGGTGGTGCCGGCAGAGCATTCCGAAACGGAGCCTTCCGAAGCGGGGTATTTTACCGGGCGCACCGCCTTCATCGCGGCCAGCGCTCCCGTAACGCATCTCACTACCCCCGGGTCCGCCGGGTCCGCCGGGTCCGCCGAGGCTGCCAGGTCCACCAGGTCCGCCAGGTCCCTGGGGTCCGCCGCCCGACGGGTGGCGGCGGCGGACGGTGGTGCTCTGGACCCGCGCCAGCTCGCCGTCCTGGTCGGCCCGTCCCTGACGGCGGCCGACCTCGACGAGCTCGGTGAGTTGATTCGCGCGTTCGGGCTCGACCCGGTACTCGTCCCCGACCTGTCCGGATCGGTGGACGGGCACCTGGCCCCCGCCTGGCAGCCCACGACGACCGGCGGCACCGGGCTCGCGCGGCTGCGGGCGCTCGGTCGGTCGCGGGCCGTGCTCGTCGCGGGTGCGACCGCGGCGGCGGCCGGTGACCTGCTCGCAGCCCGGACCGGCGCCCGGATCCTCCGCCACCGTCATCTCAGCGGGCTGACGGAGATGGACACCTTGGTCACCGAGCTGATCGAACTCACCGGAGCGTCCGCGCCGGCCCGGGTCCGGCAGGCCCGGGCCCGGCTCGCCGACGGTCTGCTCGACACGCACTTCGTCCTCGGTGGCGCCCGGGTCGCGCTGGCAATGGAGCCGGAGACCCTGGTCGCCGTCGGWTCCCTGCTGCACGACGTCGGGGCCGAGGTCGTGGCGGCGGTGTCCCCGACCGCCGCGCCGGTCCTCGCGGACGCGCCCTGGGACGAGGTCGTCGTCGGTGATCTGACCGACCTCRCCGAACGGGCTCGGGCGGGTGGTGCGCACCTCGTCCTCGGTTCCAGYCACGCCCGCGAGGTCGCCGACCGGATTGGCGCCGCGCACCTGCCCGTCGGCTTCCCGATCTTCGATCGGCTCGGCGCGGCGCTGGCCGGTACCGCCGGGTACGCCGGAAGCCTGCGCCTGCTCATCGACGCCGCGAATCGTCTGCTCGATCACGAGCACGTGCACCGCCGTTCCGGGCGGAGGTTCTCCGTGTCTGGCGCGGATGGACAGCCCGCCCACCGGACCGAGATCCCCACCCAACCCGGCTCCGCGGGTGAATCCGATCAACTCGACAACCTGTTCCAGGAGTCTCCGTGTTGAAGATCGCCTTCGCGACCAGCGACGGCACCGCTGTGGATCAGCATTTCGGGTGGTGCCAACGGTTCGACGTGTACGAGGTCGGCCCCGAGGGGGCCAGGTTCCTGGAGACCCGCGCGCTCGACGCGGCGCCGACGGACGAACAGGACAAGATCGAATCCAGGCTCGCCGCGGTCTCGGACTGCGCGATTCTCAACATCAGTGATATCGGCGGGACGGCCGCGGCGAAGGTGGTGAAGGCCCGGGTTCACCCGGTGAAGGTGGTCAAGGGCACCGCCATCCCCGAGCTGCTCCGCCGCTACACCTCGACGCTGGCCGGCAATCCTCCGCCCTGGCTGCGCAAGGTGCTGCGGTCCCACGAGCCGCAGCCGGCGGCGACCTGGACCCGCGGCGGTGCTACGGCTCTGAAGCCCAAGGGGGACGCGGCATGACCGCGAAGACCGGTTTCCTCGGCGACCTGGTCGACCAGCTGCGCGCCGGGGACACCTACGGCCAACTGGAACGGTTCTCCGACGAGGACCTGCTCCGCCCGTTCATCGTCACGCGGGAGCAGCGCCGCGAGATCGCGGTGAACTGCGACATCGACGCCGCCGTAGAGGGCCGGGTGCGCTCCTTTTACCAGGCGGTCGCGGCGGCCACCGAGAAGGCGACCGGGGCGTTCACCACCACCGTGCTCGACCTCAGCCACGAGGGGTTCGGGCGCGTGATCATTTGTGCCGGGCGGCTCGTCGTCCTCTCCGACGCGCTGCGGGACGTGCAGCGGTTCGGCTTCGGCTCCATGGACGAGCTCTCCGCCCGGGGCGAGTCGCTGGTGACCGGCGCGACCAAGCAGATCGAACGATGGAACGAGGTGGCCCGCGATGACTCCTGACGCCCAAGCCGCCGACACCCCGGCCGCCGACGCCCAAGCCGCCGACACCCCGGCAGGGGGCGCCCCGGCCGACACCGAGCTGCGGCTGCGCAAGCTTCGCAGCCGGGCCTCCCAGCTCAAGCTCGACCTGCACGACCTCGCCGAGGACCTCCCGATCGGCTGGGAGGGCCTGCTCGACGCCGCCCGCCGCACCTACGACGCCTATGCGGAGATCGCCCTCCTCGAGGGCCTGCTCAAGAAGGAGACATCGCGATGAGCGTGAGCATGGCCGCCGGCCAGCTGGCGGACTTCCGCCGCTGTTCCACCGCCGAGGAGTACTTCATCCTGCTGGACGTCGACTACGACCCGCGAGTCCTGGCCGTCAACCGGCTGCACATCCTCCGGTACTTCGCCAACCAGCTGGTCGAGCTGCACGACACTCGGACCGAGGCCGGGAACCCGGTGGAGCTGCTGCGGGAGTATCGCGACGCGCTCATCCGCTCCTATGAGGCCTTCACCACCGCCTCCGCCCTGGACCACCGCCTGTTCAAGGTGCTGCAGGACCGCGCTCCGCAGTCGTCGTTCGTGCCCGCGTCGTCGATCACCGTCGAGCGGCTGACCCCGACGGTGCCCCAGCCGTCGGCGCCGTCCGACCCGGTGGAGCCGTCCCAGTCCGCCTGGCCGCACCACGCCGCCGCGTCCGCCGACTACCTGGGTGGAACCCGATGAACAGCACCTACGACGTCGGCGACATCGTGGTCGCCGTCAAGGCATTGCGTAACGACGGCACGTATCCGGACCCGGCGATCGCCGTCGGTGAGGTTCTCGTCGAGGCCGGCACCCGTGGCCAGGTCATCAACGTCGGCCTCTACCTGCAGGAACACATCGTGTACGCGGTGGCTTTCGACCACGGCCGCATCGTCGGCGCGCTGGAACKTGAGCTCGTCTCCCCCGAGCAGTGGCAGCAGGCCGCGGCTGTCGCCGCCGGTACCGCCGCACCCGCCGCGACGACCACCGCGACCTCCTCGGCGACCGCTCCGGCCACCGGCACGGCGACCGCCGGGGGGAAGGAAGGGCGGTCGTGAAGGCAACCCCCGTCAGCCTGCCGATGCTGCCCACCGACCCGGCAGGCGAGATGCCCCGGCAGGCCACCGGGCCGGCGCCCGACACCGCCGCCGGCTGCGCGAGCAAGTCCAGCTGTGGCACCAGCGCTCCGGTGCGGGACCCGGAGATCGCGGAGAAGATCGCCAATCATCCCTGTTACAGCGCCGAGGCCCACCAGTACTACGCCCGGATGCACGTGGCGGTCGCCCCAGGTTGCAACATCCAGTGCAACTACTGCAACCGCAAGTTCGACTGCGCCAACGAGAGCCGTCCCGGCGTCACCAGCACCCTGCTGTCCCCCGAGGACGCCCTCGCCAAGGTCAAGCTGGTGGCCAGCGAGATCAAGCAGATGAGCGTGCTGGGGATCGCCGGCCCCGGCGACCCGCTGGCGAACCCGAAGCCGACCTTCCGGACGATGGAACTGGTGGCCCGGGACTGCCCGGACATCAAGCTCTGCCTGTCTACCAACGGGCTGACCCTGCCGGACCACGTCGACCGCATCGCCGAACTGAACGTCGACCACGTCACCATCACGATCAACATGATCGACCCCGAGGTCGGGGAGCGGATCTACCCGTGGATCGCCTTCCGCGGTAAGCGGTACACCGGCCGGGAGGCGTCCCGGATCCTCTCCGAGCGTCAGCTCGAGGGCCTGGCGATGCTCACCGAGCGGAAGATTCTCTGCAAGGTCAACTCGGTGATGATCCCCGGGATCAACGATGACCACCTCGTCGAGGTCTCCCGGAAGGTCAAGGAGCTCGGCGCCTTCCTGCACAACGTGATGCCGCTGGTGTCGGCGCCCGAGCACGGCACCCACTTCGGCCTGACCGGGCAGCGCGGCCCCACCCCACAGGAGCTCAAGGCGCTGCAGGACCGCTGCGAGCAGGACGACGGCGCCGAGATGAACATGATGCGGCACTGCCGGCAGTGCCGCGCCGACGCCGTCGGCCTGCTCGGTGAGGACCGGGGTGAGGAGTTCACTCCCGAGGCGTTCCGTGGCCGTGAGATCGAATACGACCTCGAAGGCCGCCGGCAGACGCATAGCGAGATCGAACGGTGGCGCTCCGAGGTGGCTGCCACCCGGGGAGCGCTGAACATCTCGACCGGCGCGGTCATTCCCTCTGGCCCGGGCGCATCCCCCGATGAGGGCACCCCGGCCGGGGCCCGCCCGGGGAACGCCCGCCCGGAGAACGTCGTGCTCGTCGCTGTAGCGACCAAGGGCAGCGGCGTGGTGAACCAGCACTTCGGTCACGCGACCGAGTTCTGGATCTACGAGGGGGGTSCGGGCTGGGCCCGGCTCGTGCAGACCCGCGACGTGGACCGCTACTGCAACGGCCCGTCGGACTGCGACGAGGACGCCTCCAAGCTCGACAAGACGGTCGCGATGCTGTCCGACTGCGCGGCGGTGTTGTGCAGCAAGATCGGCCTCGGGCCGCGCGAGGCGCTCGAGAATGCCGGGATCGAACCGGTGGAGCTCTACGACCTGATCGAGAAGGCGGTGGCCGAGGTCGGCTCCCGCCTTGTCGCACATCGTGCCGAAGCGGAGGTTGCCGTCCGATGAGCGCCACCACCCCCACCGTCGAACTGACCGACCGGGCCGTGAAGCAGGTCCGTCACCTGCTCGCCTCGACCCCCGGCACGGGCGGGTTCAGCCTGCGGATCGGCGTCGACCCCGGTGGCTGCGCCGGCTTCACCTACAACCTGGCGCTCGTCCCCGGTGCCGAGGCCGAGGACGTCGTCATCGGCCAGGACGGCTTTGACGTCGTCGTCCACTCGTCGATGGTTCACCTGCTGCGCGGGCTGCGCGTGGACTACACCGAGACGCTGACCTCCTCCGGGTTCACCTTCCAGAACCCGAACGCGACCAGCTCCTGCGGCTGCGGGACGTCCTTCGGTGCCTCGGACTCCACCGAGCGCACCGCCGCGGACGCCCGCCTGCGCGAGCAGGTCGAGGAGATCATGGAGGAGATCCGGCCCTTCCTGCGGGGAGACGGCGGGGACGCCGAGGTCGTCGCGACTCTCGCCGGCAACGGCGAGCCCGGGACGGCGGAGGTGCACCTGCGCCTTACCGGAGCCTGCGGCGGGTGCTCCAGCGCCACCGCGACCCTGACCGGCGTCATTGAGAGCCGGTTGAAGGAGGCCCTGCCCGAGATCGGCCGGGTCGCGCTGGTGTCCTGACAACGCACTACTTGATCACCTGTTCGGCCTAACCCGGGGAGCGCCCGATGGTCACCGCCCGATTCCGTTCCCACCCGCGTCTGCTGGGGTCCATCTGTGCCGGGCCGCCGGCACCGTACCCATCCCGTCGGCAGGCGCCGTCCGTCTTCGACCCGAATCGACGGTACGAGCGGCAGTTGGGTATTCCGGGCTTCGGAGTGTCCGCTCAGCGGCGGCTCAGCGGCGCGACCGTCCTGGTGGCGGGGGTGGGCGGGGTCGGCGGAGCGGCGGCGACCTACCTGGYCGCCGCCGGCATCGGCCGGCTGATCCTGGTCCATCCGGGCGTTCTGGAGGAGCCGGACCTCAACCGGCAGACCCTGATGCGGCCCGACCGGGTGGGCGACGCCCGGGTGGAGTGCGCGGCCGACACCCTGCGCGCACACCACCCGGACGTCGAGATCGTCGCCCTGGACCGGGATCTGACCGATCCCAGCCTGCCCCGTCTGATCGCCGAGGCGGACGTGGTGGTCGACGCTCGGCACAACTTCCCCGAGCGGTATCTGCTCAACCGGCTGTGCCTGGCGACGCAGATCCCCCTGGTCGTCGCCGCGATGAACGCCACCGAGGCGTATCTGCTGGTGGTCCGGTCGGGTTCGCCCTGCCTGCGGTGTGTGTTCCCGGAGGGGGACCCGTCCTGGGAGCCCCTCGGTTTCCCGGTGCTCGGCGCGGTCGCCGGAACGGTGGGCTGCCTGGCGGCGACCGAGGCGCTGAAGATCGCCGGTGGATTCGCCGAGCCGGCGGTCGGCCGGCTGATCCACCTCGACCTGTGGGACACGGACCTGCGTACGCCGCGGACGCGGCGCGATCCCGCCTGCGTGGACTGCGGCTCTGGAGGCGCACCGTGATCTATCTTGACCACAACGCGACGACCCCGGTCGACCCGGAGGTTGTCCGGGCGATGCTGCCGCTGCTGCGGGACCACTTCGCGAATCCGGCCAGCTCGCACCCGGCGGGGCAGGCCGTCGCCCGGCTCGTCGAAGGAGCCCGGCGGGACGTGGCGAACCTCGCCGGCGCCCAGCCGCGTGACGTCATCTTCACCAGCGGGGCGACCGAGGCGGCCAACCTGGCGATCGCCGGGGTCCTGGCCACCGCCCCGCCGTCCTGCCGCCGCGTACTCGTCGGAGCGACCGAGCATCGGGCGGTCCTCGCCGCGGCGGAGGCCGCGGCGCGGGTGCACGGGGCGATCGTGCAGACCATCCGGGTTCATCCCGACGGCACGATCGACCTCAATCATCTGCGCGCGCTGCTGCAACCGGTATGGGACGGTTCCGCCGTCGCGGGGAACGGGGGGGTTCTCGGGGCCTCCGTCTCGAAGGTCGCCCTGGTGGCGGTGATGACGGCGAACAACGAGACCGGGACGCTGAACGACCCGCGGCCCATCGCCGAGCTCGCCCACGGGGCGGGGGCGTTCTACCTCGCCGACATCACCCAGACACTGGGCCGGATGCCGGTCTCGGTCGCGGACGCCGGCATCGACCTCGCCCTCGCGTCCGCGCACAAGCTCTACGGGCCCAAGGGCACCGGCGCGCTGATCGCCGGCCGACACGCCCGGTCGCAGCTGGCACCGCTGATCCACGGCGGTGGGCAGGAACGGGGCCTGCGCGCCGGCACGGTCAACACCGCCGGGGTGGTCGGCTTCGGCGCCGCGGCGCGGATCGCCGCCGCGGTGATGGACGACGAGGCCCCGCGGCAGCGGGCCCAGACCGAGCTGCTGCACGATCTGCTCGTCGAGTGGCTCGGCGTCGATGCCGTCGAGCTCAACGGGCCGAGTGAGCGCGGCGGGAGCCGCGAATGCCGGCTGCCGAACACCATCAACCTGCGGTTCGTCGGTGCCGACGCCGACGCCGTCCAGGCCTGTCTGCCGGACGTGGCGGTGTCCGCGGGCTCCGCCTGTCACGGGGGCGGCGCCGAGCCGTCCCATGTGCTCACCGCGATGGGACGGTCGACCACGGCGGCCATGGAGAGCCTGCGGTTCAGCGTGGGCCGGTTCACCAGCGTCGACCAGATCCACGCCGCCGCCGCCGCGGTGGCTCGCGCGGTGCTGCGCGTGCGTGCCCTGGAGCAGAACCGGTCGAACGATCTTTTCGACGGCCCCACCACCGAGTTCCGGGCGCAGGAGATCCCCACCGACCGGGTGTTCTCGCGGGCCCTGCGCATGCCCGAGGTGCCCGCCCCCCGATCCGCCTATCCCTGACCCGTTCCCCCCACGCTTCCCTGACCCCGCTTCCGTGCTGTCAGCGTTGCCACGCGCGGTTCCGCTCGCCCGGCGCGGGCGTGCGTAGCTGAGAAGTTGAGATGAGGTTTCGCCATGCCAACCGAACAGTTGTCCGAACGACCAGATCCGGGGGTCACGCAACTGGAACACGTGGTGATCCGTTTTGCCGGTGACTCCGGCGACGGGATGCAGCTCACCGGTGACCGGTTCGGCGCCCAGGCCGCCGCGGGCGGCAACGACGTGGCAACGTTGCCGAACTACCCGGCGGAGATCCGGGCGCCAGCCGGAACCGTGGCCGGGGTGTCGAGCTACCAACTCCACATCGCTGACCACGACATCAGGACCCCGGGCGACCGGCCCGACGTTCTGGTCGCCATGAACCCCGCGGCGCTCAGGGCGAACATCGCCGAGCTGCGTCCCGGCGGGGTCCTGATCGTGGACACCGACGCGTTCACGGTGATGGGCCTGGAAAAGGCCGGTTACGAGGCCGATCCCCTGACCAACGGGTCGCTGGACGCCTACCACGTGCACGCGATCAACCTCACCGGTCTCGCCGCCACGGCCGTCGCCGAGTTCAACCTGAAGCGCAAGGACGCCGCCCGGACGAAGAACATGTTCGCGCTCGGCCTGGTGTCCTGGATGTTCAGTCAGCCCATCGAGGACACGATCGCCTACCTGCAGAAGCGGTTCGCCGCGAAGCCGGACGTGCAGGCCGCGAACATCGCCGCGCTGCGGGCCGGGTGGATCTACGGCGACACCACCGAGGCCTTCGCGCTCTCCTACGAGGTGAAGCCGGCCAAGCTGCCCGCCGGCACCTACCGGCACATGAAGGGCAACAAGGCGATCGCCTACGGCCTGGTCGCCGCCGCGCAGCAGGCCGGGATGCCGCTGTTCCTCGGCGCCTACCCGATCACTCCCGCCTCCGACATTCTGCACGAGCTGAGCGCGCTCGCCTCCTTCGACGTGCGCTCCTTCCAGGCCGAGGACGAGATCGCCGCCATCGGTTCCGCGATCGGCGCGTCCTTCGCCGGGATGCTCGGCGTGACCGTCACCTCCGGTCCCGGGATGGCCCTGAAGACCGAGGCTCTCGGCCTTGCGGTGATCATGGAGCTGCCGCTCGTTGTCGTCAACGTGCAGCGCGGCGGGCCGTCGACCGGTCTGCCGACCAAGACCGAGCAGTCCGACCTGCTCCAGGCCCTGTACGGCCGGCACGGCGAGGCGCCGCTGCCGGTGATCGCGGCGCGTTCGCCCGCGGACGGCTTCGACGCCGCGCTGGAGGCAGCCCGGATCGCGCTGGCCTACCGCACCCCGGTCATCCTGCTGTCCGACGCCTACGTCGCCAACGGCAGCGAGCCGTGGCGGGTGCCCGAGACGGCGGAGCTGCCCACCATCGGGATCGATCTCGCCACCGGCCCGAACGGGGTGGACGAGGCCGGTAACCCGATCTTCCTGCCGTACGTGCGGGACCCGATCACGTTGGCCCGTCCGCTGGCGATCCCGGGTACCCCGGGGCTCACGCACCGCATCGGCGGTCTGGAGAAGGCCGACTTGACCGGTGCGGTCTCCTACGACCCCGACAACCATGACCTGCTGGTCCGCACCCGACAGTCCAAGATCGATAACATCGACGTGYCGCTCCTGGAGGTCGATGATCCCAGCGGGCCCCCCGGATCCGGCGCCGATGTGCTGGTGATCGGATGGGGCTCGACGTGGGGGCCGATCGGTGAAGCCTGCCGCCAGGTGCGGCGCGACGGCATGAAGGTCGCCCAGGCGCACCTGCGCCATCTCGCCCCGCTGCCGGCGAACCTGGCCTCGGTGCTGTCGGAGTACCACACCGTGCTCGTCCCCGAGATGAACCTCGGGCAGCTCGCCGGACTCCTGCGCCGGGAATGCCTGATCGACACCGTCGGCTACAACCAGACCCGCGGCATGCCGTTCCGGGTCGCCGAGCTTACCTCCGTCATCAGCCGGATCATCCAGGGCATCGACGAGGAGCCGTCGGCGGATGYGGCCTCGAAGCCGGTCGGGGACGTGAGCGCCCGGTTGAACGTACACCTTGGTTCGAAGCTCGGCACGGCCGGGGAGGCAGGACGATGATCTCGCTGAATGGTGGATCCGGAGAACCGTCGGGTGACTTGGCGGGACGGCCGGCGCTGACCGCGCAGGACTACATGACCGGCAACGAGGTCCGCTGGTGCCCCGGCTGCGGGGACCACRCCATCCTCTCGACGATGCGGGGTCTGCTGCCGGCCCTCGGCGTCCCGCCCGAGAACATCGTGATCGTGTCCGGCATCGGGTGCTCCTCGCGGTTCCCCTACTACCTCGACACCTACGGCATCCACTCGATCCACGGCCGGGCGCCGTCCTTCGCGACCGGYGTCTCGATCAACCGGCCGGACCTGGCGGTGTGGGTCGTAACCGGTGACGGCGACGCGCTGTCGATCGGCGGTAACCACCTTATTCACGCGCTGCGTCGCAACGTGAATCTCAAGATCATGTTGTTCAACAACCAGATCTACGGTTTGACGAAGGGTCAGCATTCGCCGACCTCCAGGATCGGCACGATCAGCCCGTCGAGCCCCCACGGGTCGCTCGACAACCCGTTCGACCCGGTTGCGCTCGCGCTCGGCGCCGGCGCGACGTTCGTCGCCCGCACGATCGACTCGGACCGTCGCCACCTCACCGCCACCCTCACCGCCGCCGCGGCGCATCAGGGAGCGGCGCTGGTGGAGATCCGGCAGGGCTGCCCCACGTTCAACGCGATCCCCCGTCAGCCGAAGCGGTCCGATGCCGATGCCGATGCCGGCGCCGCCGGGGCGAAGGGCGAGCAGGGGCCGATCCGGCTCTCGCCCGGTATGCCGGTGGTTTTCGGCGTGGACGAGCAGTACGCCGTGATCCGCGACCCGGCCACCGGGGAGCTGGCGGTCGGGCACAGCGGTGACCCCCGCGTCGTGGTGCACGATCCGACGGTGGAGAACTCGACCTATGCCTACGCCCTGGCCCAGTTGGCGCAGGCGGAGTTTCCGGAGCCGCCGATCGGCGTCTACCGGTCGGTCTCGCATCCCGTGTTCGACCAGCTGTTCCAGGAGCGGCTGGCGACCGCCCGGCCCGGCGGCCTGGGCGATCTGCGGACGTTGCTCCAGGGCGCCGACTCCTGGACGGTGGCCGGGT
>NZ_MRUJ01000105.1:0-26326 GCF_002099325.1 Frankia sp. KB5
GGAACGACGTCGACGCCGAGGAGTACCGGTGGTGGCAGCGCCAGCAGGAACGGCTCGAGCGGATGAACCCCGGATATCACCGCGGGTACCGTGCGCGACCGTTCGCCGACGAGTTGCGGTGGACCGGCCACTTCAGGGAGGTTGTCACCCTGACCGGCCGGTGGCGGCGCCGGATTAACATCGATGACTACCTCACCTGGCAGCGGTCGAAGTCCTACGTCGCGGCCATCGGCGATCGCCTCGACGATTTCCTTGACGCGGAGCGTCGCACGATGCTGCGCGCCTTTCCTGACGGTGTCGTCGTCGAGCCGTTTCGTACGCTCCTGGTGATTGCCCAGGTTCCCGAGTAGCGCGCGGGAGAGACAGCGTGGGCGCCTCTGCCGAGGCTCTCCCATCCGGTGATCTTCCCCTTTCTCTGACGCGCTGTGACGCCATGGTTCGGCCGATGTGACTTCGTAATGAACCGTGCGCACAGCGTCGCTTTTGGGGTGGCGTTGTTTTGTGGCCACCGGTACCTGCCTTGTCCCGAATTTTCCGATCCGTTAGTCTTGCGTCATTCGCACAGTGATGTCTGACTTCGCTGGCGTAGCGGAGTGATACGGGTACCCGTATCCGGGTCATTGGTCCGACCGGCGGCATGGTTTGGGAGCGACTCACGCTCGGGTTATCGCGGCACCGTACGGTCACCCTGAGTGTCGGGTGTCGGTGCCGGGACTGCCGACGCCCGATGGAGGAGGCGACGGTCATCATGCGGCTTGCCCCGCAGCAGACTGAGGCGACAGGGATAACGAGGATAACGCGCGACGGCACCCCGGCTGGCTGGGAGCCGCCGGCCGGGCCGGCGGCGGCCGCCGCGGCGAAGTTCGCGTACAACCCGGCGCTGGACGGGCTGCGGATCGTCTGTATCTACACCATCCTCGCCGGCCACATGGGTGCGATCCAGGCCAGCAACGTCGCCGTCGACGTCTTCTTCGTGCTGAGTGGATTTCTTATCACCACGCTCCTGCTGACCGAACACAGCCGGACCGGGACGATCTCGGTGAGTCGATTCCTGGTGCGCCGGGCCTACCGGCTGATRCCCGCGATGTGGGTGTACCTGCTCGTCGGGCTCGCGGTGACGGTGGCGTTCAAATGGAACGACATCCCCTTCCGGGACGACTACGTCGGGAGTGYGCTCTCCGCCTTTTTCAATGTCAACAACTGGTACAAGGTCCTGCATCCTGCCGCCGGTGGGCGATGGTTGGCCCACGTGTGGTCCCTGTCCCTGGAGGAGCAGTTCTATCTCCTGTGGCCGGGGCTGTTCCTGATTGTCAGCCGCTCGGACCGGTTCCGGGCGCACCTGCTGAAGATGCTTTTCGCCATGATCGCCTTCGCGGCGGTCTGGACCTGGACCGTGGCCGCCGGCGGCGCCCCGCACTCGCGGGTGTACCTCGCGCTGGACACGCACGTCGCACCGCTGCTGATCGGCTGTCTGCTGGCGGTCTGGCGTGACACCCGCCTGCGCGCCCTCGTCGCCGAGGAGCCGGACCTGGCCGCGCCGCGCCGCCGCCGGCACGCCCAGCAGATCGGCACGATGACCCCTGTCACGGCGGCGACGGTCGAGCGTTGGCGGGCGGGCCGTCGGATCGCCGATCTCGGCTTCGTCGCGGGGATCGGATTGATCTTCTTCGCCTTCCTTGGGCCGAACAAGGACGGTTATGACGCCAACTGGCTCGACCATGCCGCCTACCTGCCCAGCGCCCTGCTCGGTGCCGTGGTCATCCTGGGCGCCGACCTGCGCCGCGACGCCGGCTGGGTCCGCCTGCTCGGCAGTCCACGGATGGCCTTCCTCGGTAAGATCACCTTCAGTATCTACCTCTGGCACTATCCGGTGATCTCGGTTGCGAACGGGCAGCTGGTGCCCCGGATCGGGCTGTGGCCGTCGGTTGTCGTGGCGGCGGCGGTCAGCACGTTCATCGCGTACTTCTCGAACCGGTTCGTGGAGAAGCCTGCGCAGCGTGCCCGACCCCCGTGGGCCGACACCCCCCGTGGGCCCGCGCCGGGCGCGATCCCGGCGGCGCGGCCCGCTCCCGGAGACGACATTGGACCCGGCGCCGCCACCTGGGCGCGCATTCCCGAACCGGCCCGGGAGCCCGACCGCGGACGGTTCTCGCACCCGGCCGTCCCGCGGGCCGGCCGGTACGAGGGCCACCGGCACCACCGGTCCTGGGACCGGACCGGTGAATCCGGACAGCGTTACCGGCCTGACGGGGACCGCCGGGCCGCCGGGCTGTACACCCTTGACGAGGTGTATCCGGCTGGCGAGCCAGACCGGCCGGCACGCGTCGCGTCGGCCACGACCGGTCGGTCTGATCGGCTGGATCACGACCGGCCCGGCGATCCGCCCGGGGCCCGGTCGCGGGGTGGCTGGTCGGGCGACGGTGGCTGGTCGGGCGACGGTGGCTGGTCGGGCGACGGTGGCTGGTCGTCGTACGAGGTCGGGTCCGATCAACCGGCGGGTGGCCCGGACGATGCCGATGAATGGGGTGATGAATGGATCGATGAGGGCTACGTCCGTCCTTGGCCGGGGTACGGGTACGGACTCACCGAGACCGCCGACCTGTCGTGGGCGGTGCGAGGCCGGCAAAACGGCGGCGAGGAGGCGCAGCGGCCGGCGGCCACGGACCGGGCATACACCGCCGAAATAATCTACGATCCTCGATCCGTCGTCGGCCGGCGGGGCGAACGTCACGAGCCCTGGACGGGTCACGAGCCCTGGACGGGTCACGAGCCCTGGACGGGTCACGAGCCCGGCCACTGGGGTGGCCACGAACGCCGGCTCGAGTACGACGGGCGACATGGAGTTGATCGCCAGTCGGGCTACGGCTGGTAGCCCGCGCACGACGGCGGGCCGGGATCCGCGTTCCGCTGGCTGCCCGAGGGCGCCGTAACCTCCAGGCCGGGGTAGAAGCGGGTGGAAGGGAAGGATGGTCATGATCGTTGCGGTCATGGGGGCGGGACGGCTCGGCGGGGCGATGCTGTCGGGGCTGCTGCGGTCCGGGCATGCCGCTCAGGACATCGTCGTGGCCGAACGTGATGCCGACCGGGCTGGTGAGATCGTGGCGCGTCACGGCGTCGAGGTGCAGGCGCCGACGGTGGCCGCAGCCAAGGCGGATGTTCTGATCATCGGGGTGAAGCCCCAGGACGTCGGGACCCTGCTGGCCGAGATCGGGTCGGTGGTCGCGAACGGGACGCTCGTGGTGTCGTTGGCGGCGGGCATCACCACTGATCTTCTCGAGGAGCGGCTACCTTCGCTTCCCCCGGTGGTCCGGGTGATGACGAACACCCCGCTGCTCGTCGGGGAGGCGATGTCGGCGATCTGCGGGGGCCGCTACGCCGAGGAGAAGCACCTCGCCACGGCAGAAGCCCTGCTGACGCCGGTCGGCCGGGTGACGCGGGTGGCAGAGTCCCAGCTCGACGCGGTGACGGCCCTGTCCGGCAGCGGACCGGCGTACTTCTTCTATCTTGTCGATGCGATGATCGAGGCGGGTGTGCTCCTTGGGCTGCCCCGCACCCTGGCCGCGGAACTCATGACCCAGACCGCCCTGGGCTCGGCGCGGATGCTGCGCGAGAGCGGTGAGCATCCGGCGCTGTTGCGGGAGGCCGTCACCTCTCCGGCCGGGACCACGATCGCGGCACTGCGGGAGCTGGACCGTCGCGGTGTGCGCGCGGCGCTCATGGACGCCCTGGAGGCGGCGAGCAGTCGGTCGCGGGAACTCGGCCGTAGTTGAGGGCACCCGGGTACCGGAGCACCCGGGCTCCGATGGTTGCCCGCCGTGGCGGGTAGGCTCGCCCGGTAACTTCCTCAACATAGATCGGTCGGGTACGTGGGTTCTGTCATCAAGAAGCGTCGTAAGCGGATGGCCAAGAAGAAGCACCGCAAGTTGCTGAAGCGGACGCGCGTTCAGCGCCGCAACAAGAAGTAGGCCGCTGCCAGGAAGTCAGGCCGCTGCCAGGAAGTAGGTAGCGCACTAGGACGCGGGTCGCCCACCGGGGGGTGGGGCGTACCCGGGAGTCCGGTCGTACCTGGAGACAGTCGGCCGATCCGCGGTCCCCGGCGTCCGGTGTCCACCCCGCACGTCGCGAGTTCGTACCGCCATGCCGTCTCGTATCATGTGGCTTTGCGTGCTGTAACTGTCACCRTGTGACAGGCTGTTTCCCTCGGGTGGCAGCGTGGCCGGCCCGCAGCCAGGGAGACGGCATGACGGGATCGTGGATCAATTTCCTGTCCGACTACGGCGTCGACGATGCCTCTGTAGGGGTGTGTCACGGGGTTATCGCGCGGCACGCCCCGTCGGCGCGCGTCCTCGACGTCTGCCACGCCATCGCGCCGCAGGACGTCGGGCATGCGGCCGTCACCCTGGTCGGCGCGATCGGTTATCTTCCGATGGGGGTTCATCTCGTCGTCGTGGAGCGGCTCGATGCCGACGGTTACACCCGCGGCGCGGCGATCCGGAGCACGGACGGCTCGACCTTCGTCTGCCCGGACAACGGCGTGGCGTCGCTGGCCTGGGATGCGCTCGGTGGCGTCRCCGCGGTGCACGAGATCTCCAACCGGGAGCTGTGGCTGCCGCTGCCCACCGCGGTGTTCCGGGGACGGGACGTCTATGCGCCGGTCGCGGCCCGRCTTGCGGCCGGACTCGCCCTCACCGACGTCGGCCCCCGGCTCGACCCCGACGCGCTCACGCGTTTCCAGCCGCGGGCGTGCAGCGTCGACGACGACCATGTGCACGGCGAGGTCGTGTCCGTCGACCACTTCGGCAATCTCTCGCTCAACATGACCCGGGCCGAGCTGGAGGCCGCCGGTATTCTGTTGGGAGATCTGGTCGAGGTCCGCGCCGGCAACCGCGTCATGCGGCTCACGTTCACGCATACCTACGGCGATGCGCCCCGCGGTGGAGTCACCTTGTGTGAGGACGCGTTGCGTCGAGTGATGATCGCAGTAAATTGTGGGCGAGCGGCCGACCTGCTGCGGCTGCGGCGCCAGGACGCGGTCGTCGTGGCGCAGCTGCCGAGGAGCCCGTCACCGGGACGCTCCATCCTGGATTTTCCGCTGCCGGCCCAGCGGTGATGCCGGCATCACCGCTGGGCCGGCAGCGTCGGCAGCGGCACCGGGCCTGGCCGGCGTCGATCCTCGTCCGGCTCGGACGGGTTGTTTTTCCCCTACTTTCCGTATTCGATGTGCGCGGCTGGCCTTACGCTGTGCAATGAGCGGTCGAGGGACGGGCGTACGATGAGCCCACGATCGGACCGCGTGAACCTTTCTCGGCCGGACATCGCGGCCCCCGGTCCCGGGGAACGGTGGCGCGCTCCGGTCGGCCTGGTTCGGGCTGCCCGGTCGCCCGGCCATCCGGTCCGGGTGCCGGGCTGGACCATGCGGGCGTTGCGGGAGACTGCCATGAGACCACGCCGTGTGTTGGTGACCGGTGTAGCGCGGCCGTTGGGGGCGCAGGTGGCGATGGCGCTCGCGGCTGACCCGGGGGTCGAGGCCGTCGTCGGGGTCGATACCACTGCTCCCACCAGCGACCTCGGGCGGACCCAGTTCGTGCGCGCGGACATCCGGCATCCGTTGATCGCAAAGGTGATCTCCACCACGGAGATCGATACGGTGCTGCATCTGAACGTGATCGCCACGCCRCTCGGTGCGGGTGGACGGGCCGCGATGAAGGAAATCAACGTCATCGGCACGATGCAGCTGCTGGCCGCGTGCCAGAAGGCGCCCAGTGTCACCAAGCTGGTCGTGAAGTCCACGACGTCGATCTACGGGTCGTCCGCTCGCGACCCCGCGCTGTTTACAGAGGACACTGAGCCGCGCGCCCTGCCCGCCGGTGGCTATGCCAAGGACGCCGTCGAGGTCGAGGGTTACGTGCGTGGATTCAGCCGGCGACGTCCCGACATCGCGGTAACCGTGCTGCGGTTCACCAACATCCTCGGTCCGCAGATCGACAGCCCGCTCGCGCGCTATCTGGACCTTCCGCTGGTTCCCACGGTCCTCGGCTTCGACCCCCGCATCCAGCTGCTGCACTCCGATGACGCGTTGGCCGTGCTGATGCGCGCGACCCGCCGCGCCCACCCGGGGACGTTCAACGTGGCCGGGGACGGTGTGCTCCTGCTTTCGCAGGCGATCCGCCGAGCGGGTCGGCCGTCCACGCCGGTGCCGTTCCCCGCGATCGGGGTGTTGGGYGGGATCGCCCGGCGGCTGCGGCTCGTCGACTTCTCCGCTGAGCAGCTTGACTTCCTCGCGCACGGCCGGGCCGTGGACACGACCCGGCTGAAGGAGATCTTCGGTTACCGGCCCCGGTACTCGACGATGGAGACCTTCGACAGTTTCGTCCGCCAGCGCGGGCTCCGGTTCACCATCGACCACGATCTGATCTCCCGAGCCGAGCACAGGATGCTCGATTCGCTGGCCCGACGCCGGCTGGTGGGAACAGGGTGATGGAGGGCGGTTGCGGCCCGCCGGGTGCGGGATCGGATAGGGGGGAGGCGGAACACGTGATAAAAGGTGACGAATCCCGGGGTGAAGCGCAGATCATGCCTTGGAAATCCGCCGCAGCCGATTCGGCTTCGCGTGACCCGGCTTCGCGTGACCCGGCTTTTCTCGACGAGGTTTCCCCCGACGAGGTCTTCCTTGGTCCAGCCGCCGCGTCCCCTCGCTCCTCGCTCAACGGTGCCGAGGCGACGCTGACCGAAAGCCGGTCGGCGGCGGGTGGGCCGTCCGACCCGGCGACGGGTCCCACCGCCGCTGYCGGGCCCGATGGCGCTGCCAGGACGGACGGTGCGCCACCGCCGACGGCCGAACCCGGTGATCTGGAGACGGCCCTCGCGGGAGCGCTGGCCTTCCTGCGGCGGCGCATCACCGGCGACTACGTCGTCGACGAGCACGGGTTTGACCCGGACCTCACCGAACACGTCGTCGCTCCGCTGCTGCGGCCGATCTACCGGGACTACTTCCGGGTCGAGACCCGGGGGCTGGAGAACATCCCGGACACGGGTGGCGCTCTGGTGGTGGCCAATCACTCGGGCACCCTGCCAATGGACGCGCTGATGATGGCCGTGGCCATCCTCGATCATCATCCGGCCCATCGCCACCTGCGCATGCTCGCCGCCGACCTGGTGTTCGCGGTGCCGTTCCTGGCCCCGCTGGCTCGTAAGATCGGCAACACTCTGGCGTGTCAGGCTGACGCGGAACACCTGCTGAACACCGGGCACCTTGTCGGGGTCTGGCCGGAGGGCTTCAAGGGCGTCGGCAAGCCGTTCAGCGAGCGGTACAAGTTGCAGCGGTTCGGGCGCGGTGGATTCGTCTCGGCCGCGTTGCGGACGGGTGTGCCGATCATTCCGTGCACGATCGTCGGAGCCGAAGAAATCTATCCTATGATCGGTAACGCGAAGTCGCTCGCTCGCCTGTTCGGGCTGCCCTACCTGCCGGTTACACCGACCTTCCCGTGGTTCGGTCTGCTGGGGCTCATCCCGCTTCCGTCCAAATGGATCATCGAGTTCGGGGAGCCGGTCCCAACGAAGACGTACACCGCTGAGGCGGCGGACGACCCGATGCTGGTGTTCGAGCTCACCGACCGCATCCGGGAGACCATCCAGCATACGCTGTACAGCCTGCTGATGCAGCGCCGCTCGGTGTTCTTCTAGGTTCTTTCCCGGCGCCGAAGGTGCTCTAGGCGCCCGCGGCCCGGCGCCGCAACGCCATGCCGGCGGCGACCCCGCCGGCGAGCGCGCCCACCCCGRCTGCCGTCGGAATGCCGATCTTGGCTGCCTTGCGGGCCGTGCGAAAGTCCTTGATCGGCCATTCGCGTTCCCGGGCCACGGTCTTCAGGTCCGGATCCGGGTTGATCGCGACCGGGTGGCCCACCAGGGAGAGCATGGGCAGATCGTTGATCGAGTCCGAGTAGGCCCAGCACCGCGACAGGTCCAGGCCCTCCCGCTCGGCGAGCGCCTGCACGGCCTCGGCCTTCGCCTGGCCGTGCAGCAGGCCGCCGACCAGGTGGCCGGTGTAGGTGCCCTCGGCGGAGACCTCACTGACCGTGCCGAGGGCGCCGGTGAGGTTCAGCCGCCGGGCGATGACCGAGGCGAGCTCGACCGGGGTGGCCGTGACCAGCCACACTCGCTGGCCCGCGTCAAGGTGCTGCTGGGCGAGCGCGTGCGTACCCGAGTAGATCTGCTCGGYCATCCGTTCGTCGTAGATCTCCTCGCCGTAACGGACGATCTCGGCCAYCGTGCGCCCGGCGACGAAGGCAAGCGCGGTCTCCCGAGCATCCCGGATGCCGCTCGGGTCCTCGAGCCCACGCAGCCGGTAGGTGATGTGCTGCCAGCCGAACCGGATCAGGTCACGCGAGTTGAAGAAGTCCCGGGCGGCCAGGCCGCGGGCGAAGTAGAAGATCGAGGCGCCCGCCATCATGGTGTTGTCCACGTCGAAGAACGCGGCCGCCGACTCGTCCAGCGGAGCCCGCGGAACCTCCTCGGCCGCGACCTTCAAGGCGGCGATCGCGGCGGCCTCGGCGGCCTGCCTCGTCGTGGCCAGGTCCCTGCGTCGTCGCACCCTCATCGTCAACTCCATGCTGTCCGGGGCGGAGCAAGGGCTCGGCTCGGGAAGTGACCGGGGCCGCCACCCACCCCTTGTCGCCACCTCCGCGCGCCGCGATCCACGCCATGGTTCGCCGGCACGCCGTCAGAGTACGGTGCGGCACGACTTCGCGGCGGCCGCCGCTCGAACGTGACGGCGGGAAAGTGCCGGTGGAACAACGACCGGGCCGGGGTTGCGACGTGATCTGGGATATCGCTCACGGCGAGGGGCCCGGAGGTCAGGCCGTGCCTGCTGCGGGAAGGGCGCGGGCAAGTGTCCGAATTGCTCTGAACTGCAAGGATTTGACCGCCCCTTCGTTGCGGCCCATGGCCAGCGCGGTCTCGCGGACCGACAGCCCTTCGAGGAACCGGAGCGCGACGCACTCCTGCTGGTCCGGGCGCAGTTCGCGGACGGCGTCGAGCAGCTCGCGGCGGGTCAGCACGGCCAGGATCGACTCTTCGGGGCTCGGCGCCGTCAGCGCCGTGGCTCGGTRCTCGGCCGCGGCGAGGATGTCCGCCGTCGGGATCTCGAACCGGCGCCGCGCCGAGCGGGCCTGATCGACCAGCAGGTTGCGGGCGATGGTGATGAACCAGGCACCGATGTCCCGTCCCTGCCACTGGAACGTGCCGATGGAGCGGAAGGCACGCAGGAAGGTCTCGCTGACGATGTCCTCGGCGGCCACCGGATCCCCGCCCAGCCGGTACAGCGCGTACCGGAACACGAGGTTGGCGTACCGGTCGTAGAGCAGCCCGAAGGCGTTGACGTCACCTCGCCGGGCCCGGGCGACGAGCGCCGTCCGGTCGTCGTCGGCCGGATCGCCCTGAGSGTCCCCGACTCGCTCGCGGTCCTCCCGGGCGCCCACCGGGGACATCGCGTCCTGCCGGCGGAGGGGGCCGCGGCGCGGGGCGGCGAGGTCGACGAGGTCGAYGAGGTCGGCGAGCGTGCATTCGGTCACAGCCCGGGCTCCGGAGGATGCGGTCGCGGCAAGGTGGGCCGGAAGGCCCGGCGCACATGGTTCCGTTAGTAGCTGAGTGTAGCCGCAGGAGGGAGCGCGGGAAGTCGGAGATCGTCCGGGCGCAGGCAGAGGGCGTCTTCCGGCGAGGTCCGGACCGGACCGCACGCCGGGGCCGGGGCCGGGCCCCTGAACGGACCTCGGTCCCACCGAGCGGTTCGGAAAGCCACTCGGCGGCGACGGGGATCGCGCCTACCATCGGGGAATGGACGACGGGTTGGAACAGGCGGATTCCGGCCGCGACGGTGTGCGTATCACACTGCTCACCCGGACGGGATGTCATCTGTGCGACACCGCGCGGGCGGCGGTCGTCCGGGTCGCCGAGCAGGAGCAGGTCGGGTGGCGGGAGGCCGATGTCGACGCCGATCCCCAGCTTGCCGACGCCTACGGCGACCGGGTGCCGGTCATCCTGCTCGACGGCCGGGAACACGGTTACTGGCGGGTGGAGGAGGACCGGCTGCGGCGGGCGCTCGCCGGCGGCCGGTGGGCGCTGCGCCCTGCCAAGGGTGGTCGCTGATCAGGGGGCCKGCTCTCCTCGGCACTTCGTGAATCCCTTCACGAAGTCGTACACTGCCCGAGGACAGCCGACTTGTGGCGCCGACTACCGCACGCCGGGACTACCGCACGCTGGGTGTCGGCGGGGCCACGGATTCGGGCCCATAGCTCCGGGCGTAACCGCGCGCCTAGAGATCGGAGCCGCGGATGAGTCAGCCACGGCGTCGCCCGGCGGTGATCCGGCGACGTACACGTAGTGACACGGCTTCCAGGCGTTCCTCCGACGTTCCGGAGGCGACGGTTGCGCGGCTTCCGCTCTACCTCCGGGTGCTGACGACATTGGCGGAAAGCGGGGTTTATACTGTGTCTTCGGACACGCTCGCGGCCGCCGCCGGAGTCACTCCGGCCAAGGTTCGCAAGGATCTGTCCCATCTCGGTTCCTACGGCACGCGGGGCGTCGGCTACGAGGTGGATGTCCTGCTCGACTGCATCGCCGCGAAACTGGGCCTCACCGAGGACAGAGCGGTTGTGCTGGTGGGAGTCGGCAACCTCGGCCACGCCCTGGCGGGTTACGGCGGCTTTTATGCCAGGGGCTTTCGGATCGTGGCCCTGGTCGACGCGGATCCCGAGCGAGTCGGCGAGCGGGTCGGTGAGGTTGTCGTCAGTCCCGTCGGCGATCTCGAACAGGTGATCGTCCAGGGTCAGGTCACGATCGGGATGATCTGCACGCCGGCAGCCGCGGCGCAGGGGGTGTGTGATCGTCTGGTCGCTGCCGGGGTCACCAGCATCCTCAACTTCGCCCCCACGGTGCTTTCGGTACCCGACGGTGTGGACGTGCGTAAAGTCGACCTTGCCGTGGAACTGCAGATCCTCTCGTTCCATGAAGCACGTAAACGTCCGTCGCCGGCACGGGACACATCACCGAGACGGGGCGCGAGATCCACACCGGGCGCCGGCTCCGGGCGTGACGCCGTGCCGCCGCGCCGGGCGCGCCCGGCGCGGCGGGCGCCCTCGGCACGCGAGGCGCTGCCAGGCGGCGACGAGGTCCTCGCCGCGCTCGGGGCGGCGGGCCTGGACGGGGTGACGAGCGCGGACGGGACGGAGCCCTCCGCGGGCAGGCTGGAGACCGATACGGATGAGGTCGTGCGGGTGACTCGGCAAGTAGGCATGACTCGTCCGGCGGGGGCAGCTCGTCCGGCCGGGATGGCTCGGGACGATCGGCCGACCCGGGATGATCGGGAGGGGGAACCGGGCGCGGTGCGCCTGGAGCACACCCCGGAGCCTGGATCGCCGGCGCGCGGGACGCTGCCGGCCGCGGGAGCGCTGATGGCCGGAGGTGAGGCGTCGTGAGCCTCCTGGTGGTCGGGCTCAACCACCAGACCGCGCCCACGTCGTTGCTCGAACGCACCTCGGTCTCGGCCGAGGACATCCCGAAGGTCCTGCACGATCTGGCCGAGGGCACCCACGTCAGCGAGGCTGTGGTGCTCTCGACGTGCAACCGCATCGAGATCTATGCCGAGGTTGAGACCTTCCACGGCGGGGTCGCCGACATCTCCGACCAGCTCAGCCGGATCTGTGGGATCGACCTCGGTGATCTTGCCGGCCACCTGTACGTCCACCACGAGGCGCGGGCCATCGGGCACCTGTTCTCGGTGGTGTGCGGCTTGGACTCCATGCTTGTCGGGGAGAGCCAGATCCTCGGTCAGGTACGCACGGCCTTCCGGGCCGGTCAGGCCGCCGGGGTGGCGGGCAGCGCGCTGTCCGGCCTGTTCCAGGCCGCGCTGCGGGTCGGCAAGCGGGCCCACTCCGAGACGTCCATCGATGCCGCCGGCGCCTCCATTGTCTCGGTGGGTGTCCGGCTGGCCGCTTCCGGCCTGGGCCTCCACAGCGAGGTTCCGGCCGTGCCGGTGGCGCCGCCGGGCGGGCGGGCGCTGGACGGGGGAGGAGTCGCGGCCGAGGGGCCGCGACACGCCGTGACGCCCGAACCCCCGCCGTTGGCCGGGACCCGGGTGCTGCTCATCGGTGCCGGCGCGGTGGGATCGCTGGCCGCGCAGACCGTCCGGCGAGCTGGCGCCGGGGAGGTTGTGATCGCGAACAGGACCGCCGCCCGGGCGGCCCGCGTCGCCGAGGCCCACGAGGCCCGGGTCGTCGGTCTCACCGACCTGGCCCACGAGATCACCATGGCGGACCTGGTGATCTCCTCGACCGGCGCGAGCGGTCTCGTTGTCGAGCACGAGCTGGTTGCCGCGGCCCTGCCCGGCCGGGCAGGGCGCCCGCTGGTCTTCCTCGATCTGGCCCTGCCGCACGATATCGACCCGGGGGTGCGCGAGCTGCCCGGGGTGAGTCTGATCGACCTGGACGCACTGCGCATCGCGCTGGACGGCGCCCAGGTGACGCACGACGTGGAGGCGGTCCGCGCGCTGGTCGCCGCCGAGGTCGCGAGCTTCCTCGACCGCCGGCGGGCGGGCCGGGTGGCGCCGACCGTCGTCGCGCTGCGGGCCCACGCCGCCGCCGTGGTGCGTAGCGAGCTCGCCCGGTTGCACACCCGCCTGCCCGACCTCGACGATCGGGAGTGGAGCCTGGTGGAGGGCTCGGTCCGGCGCGTCGTCGACAAGCTGCTGCACGCCCCGACCGTGCGGGTACAGGAGCTGGCCGGGGCGCCCGGTGGGGACGCCTACGCCGAGGCCCTGCGGGAACTGTTCGATCTGCCGCGTGAGGTGCCCGCCGTGGTGTCCGCGCCTGACCTTGATCTGCTGGAGCGTTCGTGACGGGGATCGACCCGACGAGTACCGACCCGACGAGTACCGATCCGACGAGCATCGGCGCCACGGGTACCGGCGCCACGGGTACCGGCGCCGACCTGCTGGCCCGTTTCGCCGGCCGCCGGCTGCGGCTGGGAACACGGCGCTCGGCGCTGGCGCTGGCCCAGTCCGGGACGGTCGCTGCCACCCTGCGGGCGCGGGTGGGCTGCGCCGTCGAGCTGGTGCCGATCGTCACGGCGGGGGACCGCTCGTCCGGGGAGATCAGCCAGATCGGCGGGACCGGCGTCTTCGTCAGCGCGCTGCGCGACGCCCTGCTGTCCGGCGAGATCGACCTGGCGGTCCACTCGTTGAAGGACCTTCCGACGGCCACCCCACCCGGTCTGGTGCTCGCCGCGGTCCCGCCGCGGGCGGACCCCCGGGACGTGCTGGTCGCCCCGAGCGGGCGGCGCCTGGCCGAGCTCAGGGCCGGCGCCCGGATCGCGACCGGATCCCCACGTCGCGCCGCGCAGCTGCGTGCTCTCGGCCTCGGGCTGGAGGTCGTCACGATCCGCGGCAATGTCGACACCCGGTTGAAGAAGGCCATCGACGGTGAGGTGGACGCGGTCGTCCTCGCGCACGCCGGGCTGGCGCGGCTCGACCGGCTCGATGCCGTCACCGAGATCCTCGAACCCACGGTGATGCTGCCCGCGCCCGGCCAGGGAGCCCTGGCGATCGAGTGCACGGGCGGTGCCGGGCTCGTCGTGGCCGGTCCGGCGCGCGCTCTGGTGCCCGCCGGGCCGGGTTCAGGTCCCGCTGTGGGACAAACCGGTGGCGAAACGTGGTCAGATGGCGGCCAGCCCGTCGATACGGGCCTCGCCGAGCTGCTACGGTTTGTGCTCGATGACGCATCGTCGTCCGTCGCGGTCAGAGCGGAACGCGCGTTCCTCGCCGGCATCGAAGCTGGTTGTACTGCCCCGGTCGGCGCCTTGGCCGAGCTTCTTCCGGAGCTGGCCGAAGGAGCCGCGGCGGAGGCCGGCGGTGCGCCTCCCGCGGGTCGTCTGTGCCTGCGGGCGGTCGTCGCCGCGCCGGACGGAAGCGATGTCCTCCGGCGTGACGTCACCGGATCCGCCGTCGACCCGGAGGCGCTCGGGCAGCGCCTCGCGGACGACATGCTGTCCGCCGGAGCACACTCGCTGATGGGAACCCGCTGAGCATGGCCACCCGACGAACGAAGAAGCCCGTCTCCCCGGTCGCCCTGGTGGGTGCCGGACCGCGTGACCCCGGACTGCTCACCGTCCTCGCGGTCGAGACCCTGGCCGCCGCCGACCTGGTGGTTGCCGATCCCGAGGTGGCGCCGGCGGTGGTGGAGAACCTCACCGCCGAAGTGCTGCGCATCGGCGACCTCGAGGCGCCGAAGCCGGTCCGTGACGCGGAGGCGGCGACCGCCGCGGTGGTGAGCAGGGCCCGTGCCGGTGACAAGGTGGTCCGGCTCTACGCCTCCGATCCGTGGCTGACCCGCATCGGCGCCGCGGACGCCCAGGCGCTCGCGAAGGCCAAGATCCCCTATCGGGTGGTGCCCGGCATCCTCACCGGCGCCGCGGTCGCGACCTACGCCGGGGTCGCCCCGGGCGCGCCGGTCACCTTCGCCAGTACCTCCGGGGTCTTCTCGTCGTCGGGCACCGTGCCGGCGTCCTCGCCGTTCGGCGGGAGCGAGCCGGTGGGTCCGCTCACCGGTCCTCCGTTCGGGGCCTCGCGGCTGGGCGGACGGCCGATCGCCGGTCTCGGGGGCGGGCTCGGCGGTGGCCTGGGAACCGGCGGGTTCGGCTCGCCGCTGGGCCTCGGTGCCGCGGGCGGCTTCGGCGGGTTCGGTGCGCCGATCTCCTCCCCCGGTGACCTGGACTGGGGTGCCCTCGCCCAGACCCCGGGCACCCTCGTGGTCACGGCGGCACCGACGGAGGTCGGCAAGGTCGCGGCGGCGCTCGTCGAGCACGGGCGGCCCGGTGACACCCCGATCGCGGTGACCGTGGACGGCACCACCACCGACCAGCGCACCGTCACCTCGACGCTCGACCGGGTCGAGGCGGACACGGCACCGCTGTTGACCGCGGCCCCCACCCCGATCACCCAGGTCGTGCTGTCCATCGGCCCGGTGGTCGCGACCCGCGGCAAGCTCTCCTGGTGGGAGACCCGGGCGCTGTTCGGTTGGACGGTGCTGGTCCCGCGGACCAAGGAACAGGCGGCGATCCTGTCCGACCTGCTGCGTTCGCACGGCGCAAGCCCGCTGGAGGTGCCGACGATCGCCGTCGAGCCCCCGCGGACCGCCGCCCCGATGGAGCGCGCGATCACCGGTCTGGTCTCTGGGCGCTACCAGTGGGTGGCCTTCACCTCGGTCAACGCGGTCAAGGCGGTGCAGGAGAAGGTCGAGGAACGCAGCCTCGACGCCCGCGCGTTCGCGGGGGTCAAGGTTGCGGCGATCGGCGAGGCGACGGCCGACGCGCTGCGCACCTTCGGTATCCGGCCCGATCTCGTCCCGTCCGGGCAGCAGTCCAGCGAGGGGCTGCTGGCGGACTGGCCGGACTTCGACGACACCCTCGACCTGCTCGACCGGGTGCTGCTGCCGCGTGCCGACATCGCCACCGAGACCCTGGTCGCCGGCCTGAAGGAACGCGGCTGGCAGGTCGATGACGTGACGGCCTACCGCACCGTGCGTGCCGCTCCGCCGCCCGCATCCATCCGGGAGGCGCTGAAGGGCGGCCGGGTCGACGCGGTCGTCTTCACCTCATCCTCGACCGTGCGCAACCTGGTCGGCATCGCCGGCAAGCCCCACGAGACGACGGTGATCGCCGTGATCGGTCCGGCGACGGCCGCCACTGCCCAGGAKCTCGGGCTGCGCGTCGACGTGCAGGCTCCGGAGGCGTCCATCCCCGCCCTTGTCGGGGCGCTGGCGGAGTTCGCTGCCGAACACCGGGAGGAGCTCGGGAAGATCGGGCCGCTCGCTGCGCGGTTGCCGAAGCCACGGCGAGGCTCGCGGCGGTGAGGGCGCAGGCCCGGGGGAACGGGGCCGGGGCCGGGGCCGGCTATCCGACGGCACGTCCCCGCCGGCTGCGCCGCTCGTCCGCGCTGCGCCGGCTGGTCTCGAACGTGCGGTTGCACCCGTCCGACCTGGTGCTGCCGATGTTCGTCAAGGAGGGCGTGGCCGATCCCGTTCCACTGGCCTCGATGCCTGGTGTCGTCCAGCACACCCGCTCCTCGCTGCGGGGGGCGGCCGTCGAGGCCGCCGAGGCCGGCGTGGGCGGGCTCATCCTGTTTGGTGTGCCCGCGGAGAAGGACGCCCGGGGCTCGGCCGCCGACGACCCGGACGGCATCGTCCAGCTCGCGCTCGCCGATCTTGCCTCCGAGGTCGGTGGCGACGTCGTCCTGATGACGGACCTGTGCCTGGACGAGTACACCGACCACGGGCACTGCGGTCTGCTCACCGACTCCGGGGAGGTCGACAACGACGCCACCCTGGCGCGCTACGGCGCGATCGCCGTGGCGCAGGCCCGTGCGGGTGCCGAGGTCGTCGCGCCGAGCGGGATGATGGACGGCCAGGTCGGCGCGATCCGGGCCGCGCTGGACGCGGAGGGCTTCGTCGACCTGCCGATCATCGCCTACTCGGCTAAGTATGCTTCGGCGTTCTACGGGCCGTTTCGCGAGGCCGCCGAGTGCGCCCCGCAGTTCGGGGACCGGACCGGTTACCAGCAGGATCCGGCTCGCTCGGCCGAGGAGGCCCGGCGCGAGGTCGCGCTCGACCTCGCCGAGGGCGCGGACGCGGTGATGGTGAAACCGGCGCTGGCCTACCTGGACGTGCTGCGGGCGGTGGCCGACACGGTGGACGTACCGGTGGCGGCCTACCAGGTGTCGGGCGAGTACGCGATGGTGGAGGCCGCCGCGGCGGCCGGGTGGATCGACCGGGACCGGGCGATCGACGAGACGCTGACCGCGATCTCCCGGGCCGGGGCGGACATCATCCTGACCTACTGGGCCACCGAGGTTGCCCGCCGCTTGGCCGCCGCCCGCTGACTGTCCCCCTCGGTGACGATTCCTGTCCGCCGGCAGCTTTCTGGACAGGTATCCGGGCGGGAGGCCGCGCTCAACGGAGCGGGCCGCGCCGGGAGCGGGCCGCGCCGGGAGCGGGCCGCGCCGGGAGCGGGCCGCGCCGGACCGGTGGGTGACCACCGCGAGGCGGCGCCCCGACGTGCCSGGTCGTGGGTGCCCGGCTGATGTGCCGGTCGTCCGTCCGCGCAGGATCTGATGGACTCTGGACCACCCGGCCGTATTGCGATGCGCTGATGTGATGCGCTCCCGTCGCCCAGCTGGCCGCCCATCCGGTCACAGTCCCGTGCGCCTGCTCTCCACGATGGTGCCGGAAGCTCGACATGTGCGGAAAGTGTTCGGCATGTTGCCCGAAGTAGGCCGGCGGGTTGGCCAAGGTGGGGCTGTGCGTCGCGGCCTTCCTGTGTCGGCGTGGGTGGGATCTCCCCCGTGATGATCGACCATTGGTTCGGAAGATACCCCCACCGGGTACCGGTACACCATACGGGGGGAGGGTATGTTCGGGAGGTGGGACGGGCGCCGGTGGGCCGGTGGGTCGGGCAGATCCATTGGGGCCGGGGCGGCTTACAAGAGGAGACGAGGAGACGGGAACGGCCATGACGACAACCGCCTACACGACCACCTACACGGTGGCCGGGATGACCTGCCAGCACTGCGTCCGATCCGTGACCGAGGAGCTCGCGCGGCTGCCGACCGTGTCGGACGTCGCCGTGGACCTGGCCGAGGGTCGGGTCACCCTCGTCAGCGATGGCGTCGTCGAGGACGGCGCCGTCCGGGAGGCCGTTGCGGAGGCCGGATACGAGCTTGTCGGGCGGGCGTAGCGCTTCGGTGGTGCCAACGGTGCCGGTGGTCGGCGGGTGTGTCCGCTCCCACCGCCCGTGACCGGCGGTACCTTCCGGTCCGCCGTCAGGAATCCGCCGTAAGGGGAGAGCTGATGACCACTCTCGACGTCGGAAGGGGTCACCCCGCGCGGATCGAGCTCGCGATCGGCGGGATGACCTGCTCGTCGTGTGCCGCGCGGGTGGAACGCAAACTCAACAAGCTGGACGGCGTCACCGCTTCGGTGAACTACGCCACCGAGAAGGCCACCGTGACCCTCGCGGACACGGAGGCCCCCGCGGTCCGTCTCGACGATCTGATCCGCGTGGTCCAGGCCGCGGGCTACTCCGCGGCCCCGGCCGCCGGACGCGCGGCTGACACCGCGGCTGACACCAGGGCCGAGACGGCGGCCTACACCGGGGCCGAGACGGCAGCCGATGCCGAGGCTGACACCGAGGTCGTAGCCGGCACCGCGGCCGAGCAGGTGGCGGGTGCGGCGGATGCCAAGGACGGCGGCGCGCAGGACGGCGGCGGCACGCAGGACGACGCACCCGGCGCGGCGCTGCGGGCGCTGCGCGTCCGGCTGGCGGTCTCGGCGGCGCTCGCCATGCCGGTGATCGTACTGGCCATGGTGCCCGCCTGGCAGTTCGACTACTGGCAGTGGGTCTCGCTGGCCCTGGCGACGCCGGTCGTGCTCTGGGGAGGCTGGCCGTTCCATCGGGCCGCGGCCCGGGGCGCCCGGCACGGTGTCGCGACGATGGACACCCTGGTCTCCCTCGGAACGCTGGCCGCCTTCGTCTGGTMGCTGTACGCCCTGTTCCTGGGCGGAGCGGGCGAGCCGGGGATGCGGCACTCGTTCTCGTTCACCGGCGGATTCCCGGGCCCGGAAGCCTCGGCCGGCGAGATCGTCCACTCGGGGAGTGGTCACGGCACCGGCGGGAGTGCCCACGGCGGCGCGGGCACGGCCCTCTACCTGGAGGTCGCCGCCGGGGTGACGGTGTTCCTGCTCGCCGGCCGATTCCTGGAGTCACGTGCCCGCCGGCGTTCCGGCGCGGCCCTGCGGGCGCTGCTCCACCTCGGGGCGRAGGACGTCACCGTGCTGCGCGTCCGGCCGGCGGACGGCGCGCGGGGGACTGGCCCGCGGCGGGTCGAGGAGCGGATCCCGGTCGAGGCGCTGCGGATCGGGGACGAGTTCGTCGTCCGTCCGGGCGAGAAGATCGCCACCGACGGCGTCGTGCTTGATGGGCTGTCGGCGGTGGACGCGAGCATGGTCACCGGCGAGTCGGTGCCCGTCGAGGCCGGCCCGGGTGACGCGGTTGTCGGGGCGACGGTGAACGTCGGCGGGCGGCTCGTGGTCCGGGCCACCCGGGTCGGTGCCGACACGCAGCTGGCGCGCATCGCCCGGCTCGTGACGGAGGCCCAGAGTGGCAAGGCCCGCGTCCAGCGCCTCGCCGACCGGGTCTCGGCGGTGTTCGTTCCGGTGGTGATCATTTTCGCACTCGTCACCCTCGGGGTCTGGCTGGCTCTCGGGCAGCCGGCGACCGACGCCTTCACCGCGGCCGTCGCCGTGTTGATCATCGCCTGCCCCTGCGCGCTGGGCCTGGCCACGCCGACGGCGCTGCTGGTCGGGACGGGACGCGGTGCGCAGGTGGGCATCCTTATCCGCGGCCCGGAGGTGCTGGAGTCGACGCGGCGGGTCCAGACCGTCCTACTCGACAAGACCGGCACGGTGACCAGCGGGCGGATGCAGGTTGTCGCGGTGCTGCCGGCTCCCGGCGAGGACGCCGCCGAGGTGCTCCGGCTCGCCGCGGCGGTGGAGGACGCGAGCGAGCACCCCATCGCCCGGGCGATCGCCGACGCGGCCAGGGAGCACGCGGTGGCCGCTGGTGCGGCTGGGGAGCACGCGGTGGCCGTCGGTGTGCTGCCGCCGGTCGCGGACTTCGCGAACACCGCGGGCCTCGGCGTGCGCGGCACCGTCGAGGGGCATGCGGTGCTCGTCGGGCGGCCCCAGGTGTTCGTGGAACTCCCGGACGCGCTCGCCGCCGAGCTGGACCGGGAACGGGCCGCCGGGCATACCGCCGTCGTGGTCGGCTGGGACGGCCGTCCCCGTGGACTGATCAGTGTCGCCGACACGGTGAAGCCCACCGCGGCCGCGGCCGTCGCCGATCTGCGTCGGCTCGGGCTGCACCCGGTCCTGCTGACCGGGGACGCCGAGGCGGTCGCCCGGTCCGTCGCCGCCGAGGTCGGCATCGCGGACGAGGATGTCATCGCCGAGGTCCTGCCCGAGGAGAAGGTCGCGGCGGTCCGTCGCTTGCAGGCGCAGGGCCGGGTCGTGGCCATGGTGGGCGACGGGGTGAACGACGCCGCCGCGCTCGCCCAGGCCGATCTGGGCCTGGCGATGGGCGGCGGCACCGACGCGGCGATCGAGGCGTCGGATCTGACGCTTGTCAACGCGGATCCCCGCCTGGTGGCGGATGCTATCCGACTGTCGCGCGCCACCCTGCGCACGATCAAGGGCAATCTGTTCTGGGCGTTCGCCTACAACGTGGCCGGGCTACCGCTTGCCGCGACCGGTCTGCTCAACCCAATGATCGCGGGGGCGGCGATGGCGTTCAGCTCCGTCTTCGTCGTCACGAACAGTCTGCGGCTGCGGCGTTTCACCGCACTGCGGCCGGCCTGAGCGGGTCCGGCCGGAGCGGGTCCGGCCGGAGCGGTTCCACGGCGTCGGTCAGGTCGTGGCCGGTTCGGCCGGCGGGGCCTCCAGGCGCGGGAACACCGGGCTGGGACCCGCGACCCGCGACCCGCCGTCGCCGCACTGCGCGGCGATGCGCGGTGCCGAGTCAGGCAGGAAGGGCGCGAGGTGCTCCGCCAGCTCCCGGCACGTGGCGACCAGTTCGGCGAGGACTGCGTCGAGGGCGTCGCGCGACGCTCCCTCCTTGCGCTCCGCCTTCGCGAGCTCCCAGGGCCGGGCAGCCTCCACGTAGCGGTTACCCTCGTCGCCGATCCTCGTGATGACCTCGGCCGCCCGGCGGAAGTCGAAGGCGGCGAAGGCGTCGTCGATCGTCCGGGGGGTCTCGTCGCGCACTGCCCGCAGCTTGGCGGCCGCGGGATTGTCGAGGGCGAGTGGGGGAATGAGCCCGTCCCGGTACCGCTTCACCATCGACACGGTCCGGTTGACCAGGTTGCCGATGTTGTTGGCGAGGTCTTCGTTCGCGCGGGTCACGAGCCGTTCGGTCGTGTAGTCGGTGTCGCCGGCTCGGGCGACGTCGCGCAGCATCCACCACCGCAGCGCGTCGGTGTTGAAGGCGGCGACGATGTCGGCGGGATCCTCGGCGTTGCCAGCCGACTTGCTGATCTTCATGCTGTCGGCGGTGAGATACTCGTGCACGAAGATGGTGTCGGGCAGGCGCACCCCGGCCGAGAGCAGCATCGCCGGCCAGTAGACGGCGTGAAAGCGGATGATGCCCTTGCCGATGACGTGCACTCGCCTGTCGGCGTCGTTCCACCAGTACTGGAAGCTGTCGTCGTCGTTGCCGTACCCGGGGGCGGTGATGTAGTTCCCGAGCGCGTCGAACCACACGTAGATGACCTGCTCGGGGTCGCCGGGGACCGGAATACCCCAGCCGCGGGCCCGGCTCATGCTCCGCGACGCGCTGAAGTCCTCCAGACCGGCCTCGATGAAGGACAGCACCTCCCGCTTGCGGGCGGCGGGCTCGATGCGCAGCCGGTCGGTGGAGATGAGCGCGTGGAGCTGGTCCTGATAGCGGCCCAACCGGAAGAACCAGTTGCTCTCCTCCACCAGGTCGGGAACGGTCCCGTGTTCCGGACAGCGGCCGTCCACCAGCTCGTCGGGCTGGTAGAACAGCTCGCATCCCACGCAATACAGACCGGCGTAGGTCTTGCGGTAGAAGTCCCCGCGGTCGGCGCAGGCCGACCACAGCTTCTCGACTCCCGGCCGATGACGGGGGTCCGTGCTCGTCTTGATGAAATCGTCGAACGAGAGGCCCAACGGACCGCGAAGGCCCACGAACCCGGTGGCGACCCGCTCGACGTACTCGGCGGGTGTAATCCCCTCGGCCTCGGCCGCCTGGACGTTCTTCAGGGCGTTGTCGTCGGTGCCGGTCTGGAACCGGACCTCGTGGCCGCGCTGACGAAGATGACGTGCGTACGCATCGGTCTCGATCAGTTCGAGAGCGTGACCTACGTGCGGCTTGYCGTTGACGTACGGAATCGCCGTCGTCACGAAGTAGCGGCCCATCTGGTGTGAGTCCTTCCGCCCCGGTAGCARCCTCACCGACGAGGCTCCGTCAGGGCCTCATCGGTCWGTCTGTCAAGACGCGCGGAAGAGGCCGGACGGCATGTGCATCATCATCTGGCTGGCCGGCGTCTCGGCCGTGGCATGTGTCCTCGACACAGGGTGAATCCTACGCGACCTCGCGCCCGGTAGCCTCCCGGGGAGTGTGGCCCGATCCGCATGATTCGGATCATGGTTTCCGACTGAGGTCGCCATAGACGCTGACCACCGCGTTCATGCCCATGCGGGCCATCRCGGCCGGCGCTGCCGGCACCCCCCGCCGGTCGGCCAAGCGTCGGCGTCGGTCGGCGCCGGGCTGCTTCCGCCGATCGTGACAACGATCGTCGGCGGAGGTACTTCGTAACCGTCGCCGTTCGCCAGACTAATCCGGGTCTCGACAACGATCCGCGGGATGTGGCGTTGATGTACTTTGTCCATCGAATTTTGGCTCCCGTCTTCAGGGTTTTCTAAGAATCACAGAAAGGCTTCATGAAAAACACACGAGAATCACATGTGATCTGCCGCTAAATGCTTCCGGCCATCTCTGGCGCGAACACGCCGGGCGCAATCCAGCCAGGCGCCGGTGCGTACGGCTAGTCTTCCCATCGCAAGTAGTCGATCGATATTTTTGATGACGGGAGAATCATGACAAGATCCCTGAAGAGGAAAGCGGTGGTCGCCTCCCTGTCCGCCGTGTCGGCAGTCTGTGTGACGGTGGGACCGGCGGCTTCAAGCGCCTGGGCCGACGACCGCGTTCCCGTGCGGAGTGTCAACCATTGGCACGCCACGGACGGCTGGAAGCGGAACGACTGGAACGGCTGGAACAAGGGCGGTCGGGGCATCGGGCGGCAGGACCAGGGCCGCGAGGACGAGCGACGCCACGACGACAGCCGCCAGAGCGGCGGTAGCCAGGACCAGTGGCGCCGGGACCATGGTCGTCAGGGCCGGGACCAGCTACAACGGGACCAGGGCCAACGGGACTGGGGTCGCCAGCCGGGTGGAATAGTTCGATAGAAAGGGCCGACGGGTGATCGGCCCGGCGCCTTTCCGCCGGCCGGTCGTGCGGGTGCCGGGACTAGCGGTAGCCGACACCCGCATCCGTCAGCTTTCTGTTGACGTCGGAGGGCGTGCCCCCGGTCGCCAGCCGGGTACGGGCTGGCCTCCCTCAGGCGTTCAGCCAGTTACGCCGGTCTCGTGGCGCGGGACGTCGGTCCGCCGGCGTCGGGCACCGCCGTGGGGCCGTTTCCGCCCGTGTCCGCCGGGCCGGTCTGCGGCGGCCCGTCCCCGGTCTGCGCTGGCCCGTCGTGCGAGTCGGCGGAGGCGGGACGGATCGACCACGGCACCTCACAGAACAGGCGGGGGAATTCGGCAAATAAACGCTAACCGCACTATCCGATTCTGCCAAGCGCGTGCATTCTGCCGACCACTCCCGCTCGTGACCATGATTAGATAGGATGCCAGTAATGGCATGACTCTTGGCCTACTCTTGGCCTACCCGGGTACGTGCCAGATGCTCGCTGAGCTGCACCGATGCGCCRCCTCAGACGTACCCAATTAGCGGGTACGCCGATGGGGGTCCGTTGGGGTGGTCGGGTACGCGTATGACGGTCTAGGGATCTGTAGGGATCGCGGACAGATGGCCACTCACCGTGATGGTTGGCCAGTAGATGGCCGCTGGCCGTGGTAGTTGGCCAATCTGCGGGAGACGTCGGGTGATGCCGGTCCGGAGCGATTCTGYCGCCGTCGCGGGTGCGGAAGGTCGGCGCGAGATCGTCGGCTCTCCGGCTGAATGGTTCGCGGGGTGCCAGCCTCGGATAATCGTCGTTTCGATCTGTAGGAACTCGCTGATTGTCTTGTTCTCTGGGGTCGTGGGTGTGGTCCGAGGTGTGCCCTGTGAGGCGTTGGGACGGTCCCGGCGTCCTGGCGGCTTACCTTTCGGACATCGATGGTGAATCGGTCGCGCAGAAGCGAGTTTCGGGTTCGGCCGGCGCGGACGGGGAGGACCTGCCTGAGCCGGTCGTGTTGTTGCGCACGGCGGAGGGCGAGGTCGAGCGCCCGATACGGAACGTTACGGCAGCGCTGGTGATGGCGGCTGTGCCCTGGCGGACGGTCCGGAGCGTGCGAGGGCAGTCGCATTTTCCTGGTTGGTACTGGTCTGCGACGACGGGCGGTCATGTCGTCTACGAGAGCCGGTTGGAGTTGGCGCGGCTGCTGGTCGCGGACTTCGACACGGAGGTGGTCGGGATCGCGGCGCAGCCGTTCCTGCTGCGGGCGACGGTCGGTGGCCGGGCCCGCCGGCACGTGCCGGATTTCCTGCTGGTGCATGYGGATGGGGCGGCGCGGCTGGTGAACGTGAAGCCGGTGTCTCGGCTGGAGGACCCGGTGGTCGCTGAGGCGCTGCGGTGGCCGGGCGTCGTGGCGCGGTCGCACGGCTGGGCGTATGAGATCTGGAGTGGCGCCGAGGCGGTCTATCTCGCGAACCTGCGGTTTCTGGCTGGCTATCGCCGGCCGGGTCTGCTGCCCGGCGCGTTGACGGATGCCGTCGTCGCGGCGTTCCGGCCCGGTGACACGATCGGTTCGCTCGTCGGCCGCGCCACGCGGGAGAGCCCGGCGGGGCAGGTCAAGGCCGCAGCACTGACGCTGCTGTGGCAGGGAAGGCTGTCGACGGACCTGCACCGCCGGCTGAGCGACGACAGCGCGCTGGAGGCCGCGCTGTGATGGCGCAGGCTCGGGTGGACGTGGCGGTCGGTAGCCGGTTGGCGCATGACGGCCGGTGGTGGACGGTGACCGAGCTGACGGCGGGCTCGGTGCTGCTCACCGACGTCGGCGGCGGGGTCCGGCAGGTCGGGCTGGCCCATCTGCTGGCGCATCCCAGCACCCGGCTGCTCACCGACGTCCCGGTCGACGCGGTGGAGGGCGTGGGCGCGGATCTGGCGGGCTTGAACGCGGCTGGCCGCGAGGCGCTGGCCGAACGGGTCGGGCACGTGCAGGAGGTCCGCACGGGGTTCCGGCGGGGCTGGTCGACGAGCGGTGGCGGCGGCGACAGACAGCGCTGAGCGTGGTGGATGGCCGCTGGGTGGATACGGCGCGGGGCGTGCTCGCCGAGTTCAGCCACGCGAGCACGCCGACTCAGGATCTGGTCCTCGCGGCGATCGAGGCTCGGCTTGAGCAGGAGCACGGCCCGGGGGTGGTGCCCCTGCCGGGTCGGACCCGGGCGCGGGCCCTGCTGCGGGAGCTGAGCCGTGGCACCAGCGCGTTCGGTGGGGCGAAGGCCCGCCGCGAGATCGCGGGCCGCCCGGTGGCGCCTTACGGGAAGCTGCGGGCGCACCGGCCGGGTGAGTACCTGCTGGTGGACACGACCAGGTTGGACGTGTTCGCGATGGAGCGGGTGACGCTGCGCTGGGTGCAGGCGGAGCTGACGGTCGCGATGGACCGCTACGACCGGTGCATCACCGGGCTGCGGCTGACCCCGGTGTCAACGAAGGCGGTCGACGCCGCGGCGGTGCTGTTCGAGTCGGTCCGTCCGCTGCCGGAGCCGGCGGCGGGCTGGGTGGATGTCCGCCCGCCCTATCACGGTGTTCCGGGACGGGTGGTGGTCGATGTCGAGCGGCTCGTCGACGCCGCCGGCGCTCCGCTGTTGCCGTCGGTGGCCGCGGAGACCCTGGTGGTCGATCATGGCCGGATCTACCTGTCGGAGCATCTGCTGTCGGTCTGCCAGCGGCTGGGGATCTCGGTGCAGCCGGCGCGGGTCGCGCAGGCCACCGACAAGGCCGCGGTCGAGCGGTTCTTCCGCACGCTGCGCGAGCAGCTACTCGTCGCGCTTCCCGGCTACAAGGGCCCGGACGTCYACCRSCGSGGCRMSGAYGTCGARGAGCAGGCGTTCTACTTCCTCGACGAGCTCGAAGAGCTCATCCGTCAGTGGGTCGCGGACTGCTACCACCGCCAGGCCCACGGCGGGCTCGTGGTCCCGGAGGTGCCGGGGCTGGCGGTGTCGCCGTTGGAGATGTTCGCCCACGGGGTGGCGCGGGCCGGTCATCTCCAGGTGCCCGCGCGGGCGGACCTGGTCTTTGATTTCCTGGCGGTCGAGTGGCGCACGATCCAGCACTACGGGGTGGAGATCGGCGGGCTGCGCTACGACGGGCCAGCTCTGTCGCCCTACCGCAACCGGACCAGCCCGCACACTGGCGTCCACGCGGGCAAGTGGCCGATCCGGGTCTATGCCGATGACGTCAGCCGGGTCTACTTCCAGGACCCGG
>NZ_MRUJ01000106.1:0-17769 GCF_002099325.1 Frankia sp. KB5
AACGGCGGACGGTGGATGCTGGCCTGGCGGCTGCCCTGGACCTTCGCCTGCACCCGTCATCATCTTCTGCTCGTCGACACCTGCCCCGTCTGCGGCCGGGCTCACCGCCCCGCCCTTGACCAGCCGCCCCGCGACCCCGGGACGGTGCGACACGACCGGCCTGCCGCTCCCGTCACACCCGCGCGGACGCCAGCCGCCCGCCTGCACGGCCCCACCCGCCGACACCGACGCGGTCGCGCTGCGTCCCGATGGTCCGATCGTCACCGCGCAACGTCACGTAGACAATCTGCTCGCCGAGCTCGGCCGCAGCCATCCTGGCACCGTCGCCCGGCCGGCGGGTGTCGCGCAGCGCCTCGACGACCTGCACGCCGTCGCCTTCGACACCCACGGCGCCCCCATCGATTACGCCCGCCGCCGGCGATGGCGACGCCTGCGCCAGCCTGACTTCGACGAGACCGCCTGGCGCGATCGCTTATCTGCACGACCGCGCCGCACACATCCTGCGCCGCGGCAGGATCGACGAACCTGTCACCTGGGAACCGCCCTTCGACTGGATCACCGGCATCACCTGGCCCGGCCTCGACCCCACCCGCGTGCACCGCCGGGAACTCTGGGCCCACCGACCCCGCCCCACCCCCATCGAACCGCCCCACACTGTCCAGCCCCCGACCATCACGGAGCCCACCCAGCTGTCCGGGCGCGCGATCCTCGCCGCGGTCGATCCCGCCTGGCTACGCGAGCAATACGAAGTCAAGCGACGACACTTCGCCGACATCGCCGCCGAGCTCGGCATCCATGGCACCGACGTCAGCGCCCGAGCACGCGCCCTCGGCATCCCCACCCGCCGCGGCACCGCCGCCCACACCCACCCCCTGGCCCCGCACGGAGGACCCGACGCGTTCACCCCGCTGACCTGGACCGTCCTCGACGGCCGAGGCGCCGAACAGCGTGTCCGCAGACTGCTCGCCACCCCCGGCCACGCCCACCTCCGCGACGCCGCCCGCGCCCTCGGCATCCGCACCGACGCCCTCAGACGGCAGATCCACCACCTTGAACACACCGTCGGCGCCGCACTGCTGCACACCGACGATCAAGAACACCTCATGCTCACCCCGCACGGCGAACACCTCGCCCACACCCTCCTGCCCATCCTTGATCTCCTCGACCGCACTCGGAATCCGGGGAGGACACCCTCCTGACCCACTCCGTCATGACTGTTCCTGGGGCGCGACGCCACGGGCATTCGTGATGAACCGGGTTAACGTCCGACGTCGTCGAGGAGGAACTCGCCGCCCCGGCCGAGGGCCGGTTCCGCATCGAACCGCTGATGTTCCACCTCGCCGCATCCCGTCCTCAGACAGGCCACGACGGTCGCAGCAGTGTCAGCCGTCGAACACTGACCAGCAGATGTCGTTGCGCAGTCGCTGATCGTCCAGAACCAGTTCGCGAATCGCGTCCGGGAGCTGTTCTCGCTGCCAACGGCACTCAAGCCGTGCGGCGGCCTCAGCTTCGCCCGCGGGCGCCGCCGCCCGCGCGGCCTTGATCGCGTAGGCCGCGGCACCGAGTTCGTGTGCGGCGACATGGGCGACCACCCCGGCCTGACCGGCGGCGAACGCCGCGTGACGAGCCGCTCCGCTCATCACCCTGGCGGCGGCCATGGCATGGCCGCCTGCCGAGCGGGACTGGGACATCGTGATCTCGCCTCGCGACCAGGCTCGAATCTGCTCGATCGCATGGCGGGGCCGGGGGTCCGACGGCTGCACCGACTCGAAGAGGTACAGAACGTGTTCTGCGCAGGCTGCCGCCCACACGGCCAGGAGCTGATGATCGGAGTCCGTGAGCGTGCCCCCACGGCGAACCGTGATGAACCGGGGGTCCCGCTCCTTGGGGAGGATCACGGGTTCCACCGTACGGCCACGCAGACATCGCAGGTCTGCCCGCAGACAGCGACGAACCGGCGGGCCCGATGGGACGATGGGTTCGAAGGAGGGGCAGCGTGGACGACCCGCATGTACATGTCGAGTGGGCCGTGCCGAACGCCAGCGCCGATCTGCGCGCGGTGACGGCATCAGTGTTCGGGCTCGTCGGCGACGCACCTCACGCGGTGCGGACGGGATGCGGCACGCAGGTCTCGTATGCCTCGACCTCCACCCATCCCGAACGTGTCACCTGCCTGCCGTGCCGGGACTACGCGCGAGACCGCTACCTGCGC
This sequence comes from Frankia sp. KB5, assembly GCF_002099325.1. Taxonomy (NCBI): domain Bacteria; kingdom Bacillati; phylum Actinomycetota; class Actinomycetes; order Frankiales; family Frankiaceae; genus Frankia; species Frankia sp. KB5. The sequence goes on from NZ_MRUJ01000106.1 coordinate 2,213, forward strand.
TACGCGACCAGGATGGAGGAGTCAGCGATCCTGCCAGGCGGCGGTGATGTTCAGGACGTCCTCGCCGCGGCACGCAGACTGCGCGACCTCGCCGATCGGTTCACCTGACACCAGGTTCTGCATCACGACGAACAGCGCCTCCGCCGCCTCCTGGATCGCCAAAAATGGCCAAGTAGACGCTGCCCGTCGGCCCCTCCTCTGGCCGCGCCGAGCGACGGCGAGGGGGCCGGTTGCCTGAGGATGGGCTGTTTCGGATGTGAGGTGGTCTCGGTGCCGGTACGGGCGTAATCCGGTGGAGGCCTACGTCTGCTGGGGGCGGCGGGCCAGTAGCTGGGCCTGTCGGCCTCGTTCTTCGTCCGTCGGTGCTCGTACCAGCTGGGCGACCTCGACCAGTCCTGCCTGCCGTGCCAGCTCGGTGAGGTGGTCGGGCGGCCAGCGGTACGCGCCGGTGACCCGGTGGTCATAGGCGTGCACCCCGGCCGCGGGCTCGTCGGTGGCCAGAAAGCCGAGGAGCAGGTGGCCGCCGGGTGCAAGGAGGCGGTAGATCTCGGCGAGGATGGCGGGGATGTCGGCGGGCGGGGTGTGGATGAGCGAGTAGCGGCACAGGGCGCCGCTGAGGATGCCGTCCGGCAGGTCCAGCGCGGTCATCGTGCCCACCTCGAAACGCAGCTGTGGATGTGAGCGTCGAGCGATAGCGATCATCTTCGGTGACAGGTCCACGCCGAACACGTCCAGCCCCAAGCGGTGCAGGTGGGCCGTCGCATAGCCGGGCCCGCAGCCGAGGTCGGCGACCGGGCCGGGCAGGGGGCGCGTGAGGTCGGCGAACGCGGACAGCAGCGCACGCTCCAGCGGCTGGCGGTCGAGCACGTCGGCGAATAGCTCGGCATACACCTCGGCCACGCCGTCATACGCCGCCGCGACGGTCGTCAGATAGTTCGGGGCAGACTCGGCCATGGCCGATCATCCTAGGCGTGCCCCGGCTGGCCAACTACGGTGGCCAGCCGGGGCGCTGGCGCTGGCCAACAACCGCGACCTGCCAGCTCGGAGTGGCCAAGTAGATCCGTTTCCTACAACGGTCTAGGGATCGCAGATAGATGCCCGATCCGTTGAAGCCGGGCCAGGTCGTCGCTGCTGTAGCGGCGGGTCCCGCCGTCGGTGCGGGCCGGCTCCAGCAGCCCGCGCCGCTCGTACAGACGCAGGCTCTGCGGGTCCATCCCGACCAGATCGGCGGCCACCGAGATCCCGTACACCTCTCACCAGGCCCCGGGATGGCCAACGTCGCGCGATCCCTACAGACGGCGGGCTGTGGGGATCGGAACGGCCGCATTGTGCCGATCGCCGGTTCGGGGGCGCGGAGGGGTACGGACGTCCGAGCGAGTCTGGAAACGATCAGAAGCCTCGACTGGTGTGACGTCCGCCACTTTCACGGAGCGTGAAAACCTGCGTCGACTGGGTCGCTTGGGGGAGGGGTGGTGGAAGTTCCATCGGCACCGTCCCGGCCCGCGGCCTGAACCAACACCGCCGGGGCCTCGTCGGCTGCGTGYTGGCCCAGCCGCTGCACTCGTCCTCGCCCGGGTCGGACAGGGCGCTGGCGGACCGGGGCCGAGCGATGCTCCGACTGAGGGCTCGGATCGGCTGTGCCAGCCCGGCCACCGTGCCGACGAACCGCCACGAAATCGTCCGCACGAAGCCCAACGCCCAACATGAGGAACGGGCAAACACCGCCTCCACCAGCCAATCTATGCCGCCCTGATAAACTCTGAGCCGTGAATATGCTTGCCCAGGTGACCTCCACGCGTAGGCGTGATATCGAAGATCTCCGCGACCGGGTTCGCGGGTCTCGCCCCGCGGCCTTTCCTTCGTCACGCGACTATCCGCTGGCAAGGCTAAGTGCGATCGTCACGCAAGCATTGCAGGAGAAGTTTGCGCGTTCCGATCTCACGGCAGAGATCGAGTTGATCTCCCGAGAGAAGTTCGGCGCCGACGTGACGGTTAAGATGCCGATGCTCCTTAAAGAGGCGGGCGCGAAAGAGTTCGTTAGGACCTACATTCCGCGGGCCATCGAGGCCCTGCAGGTCGAGGAGCTCAAGAAGGTAATTTCCGAGGYCACCGCCAAAGGCATCTACATCAATCTCACGCTGTCCGATAACTGGCTGGCGCAGGCCGTCCAGGGGATCAACAGCCTTGGYGATAGATTCGGCGAGAACGACAGTGCCGCCAGGCGGACCCWCATCATCGAATACTCGTCGCCGAACGTCGCGAAGAAGCTTCACGCCGGACACGTCCGATCAACTATCATTGGGCATGTGCTCGGCAATCTACACCAAGCATGCGGTGCGCTCGTATACCGGTTGAACCACATCAATGACTTCGGCGGATTCGGTTTCATGCTGGAGGGGTTTCGCCGTTTCGGCGATATGTTTCCCGCAGCCATGACCGAGAACGATCGCCTGCTGGAGATCTACGCCATCCGCCGCGCGCTGGAGAGGGTGGTTGCCTCCGGCGGAGGGCTGGGYGGCGCCAGCGAATCGGACGCCGCCGTGCTCCAGCGCTATTTCCCGGGCGTGGACAGCAAGGATGCGCTTGAGTCTGCGTTCAAGGGTTACGTGGAGGCGTCGGATGCCCGCTTTGCGAGGCTGGAGGGCGGAGACTCCGAGGAGGTGGAACTCTGGTCCAAGATGGTGGACTGGAGCCTTGCAGATTTCCGTTCTTTCTATGAAGMACTCGACATCCACATCGACTTCACGATCGGTGAAAGCTTTTACTTCCAGGCCGGTAATGAGGTGATCGAGAYCGCTCTGCGCGACGGCCGGGCATTCGAGTTCACGGAGAGTCRCCTGCGCGAGGAAATCGCCAAGATCRAGCAGGCCATGTCTGCCGGTGAGATCACCTCCGCCGTTCGCGACCGGACTGTGGAATTCGCCCGGAAGGATCTCGGAGCCATCGTCGTTCCTCTTCCAGGAAACGAGCGGTTCGTGGTCCGCAGGTCGGACGGCCGGAGCATCTACGCGACACGCGACGTCGGAGCCATCAAGCTCCGCCGTGATATCTTCGACCCGTCCGGCATCTACTATGTCGTGGGCCAAGAGCAGCGCGTCCATTTCGCGCGGCTCTTTCAAGCTGTCGAGGTCCTGGGCATCGCAAGCCGTGACGAACTGGACCTCCGACACATCTACTTTGGCTTCTACGTCGATGAGAAGACTGGCCGGAAGCTCTCAAGCCGAGACAGCGTCGCCGGAGTAAACGATCTACTGAAAATGTCATTCGARCACTTTTGGAAGAGGTCTGCGGAGCGCGGCACGATGACGGAGGAGGAACTCTCCGTCGCCGCCCAGCAGTTGGCGGTCGGCTCGCTCGTCTTCAACGACCTCAAGCAGGACATGAAGACGACTGTCGCCATGGCTCGCGGAGATCTTTCTCCGACCTTGACGRCCTTCGAGAAGTCAGGAGGACCGTATGTTGTCTACACCGCATGCCGCGCACGGGCAATCCTACGGAAATGGGGCAAGCCCGTGCCGAGTCTGGTTGACCTGACACATTTCGAGGTCAGCGACCAAGAGGCGCAGCTCATTCTCAGGTTGCAGGAGTTGCCTAGCAAGATTACCAGAGCAACAGGCGAGGATAGCCCGGCCATTCTCGTCCGCTATCTACTGGATCTGGCAGCACTCTACAATTCCTACTATACGACCTCGCCGGTCCTTGCGGGTGAGGCCGCCAACGAATTTCGACTAATGATCACTCGGGCTGTTCAGTACACGCTGGTTAACGGACTGCGTCTCTGCCACGTCGAGTGTCCCCCGAAGATCTGACGTGTAGTACCCCGAAGACGGCGTGCCGCGAATTCTGAGGTTATCAGACGGGCCCACGGGCGAGTATTACCTGCCTCGGCGAGAAGCTCCTCATCCCGCGGCCGTCCCGAGACGGAATCCGTCYGGCGTGGGCCAGGCTTGCCTCAATGATCCCTAATGATCATTGACTGGAGTGGGTCGTGTGGGCGGCGTACCGGGCACCATTAGGGCAAGCAGCACCAGGACAACCACCAGGACAACCATCGGGACAACGTCGTCGTCTTCCTTGTAGCCCTCGCGGTAGTCCTCGCCCATCGAGATCGGGCCGACCGGCGGTGGATCGCCGAACGCCGGGGCCTGGGAGGGACAGCGGCCGACCGACGGCCGCGGGTGTCCGGGGAGGACCGGGCGCACGAGCCGCCGTCGGTGGGCGGCCGGGGCAGACCCCCGTCCACCGGCGGCTTCCAGCGATGGCTTCCAGCGATGGCTTCCAGCGATGGCTTCCAGCGATGGTGGCGGGTGGGTCAACGCGGAGCATGGACCGGGGAGGAGGACGCGGCGTGCCACCGGACACGCGGGGCGCGGGAGGCGGAGCCGACCTGCGAGGATCGTGGGCATGGTGGTTCCGTCTGCCGCGCCGGCATCCGAGGAGCTTTTCCGGCGCGCCGAGCGTGTTGTTCCCGGTGGGGTCAATTCTCCGGTCCGAGCCTTCCGTGCCGTCGGCGGCACGCCGCGCTTCATGGTGGCGGGCAACGGCCCCTATCTGACCGATGCGGACGGGCGTACCTACATCGACCTGGTGTGCTCGTGGGGGCCGATGATCCTCGGGCATGCCCATCCGGCCGTCGTCGAGGCGGTGTCGCGCGCCGTCTCGGTCGGCACCAGCTTCGGCACCCCCACACCGGGGGAGGTGGAGCTCGCGGAGCTGATCGTCGACCGGGTCGGCCCGGTCGAGAAGGTGCGCCTGGTCAACTCCGGCACCGAGGCGACGATGAGCGCCGTGCGACTGGCCCGGGGTTTCACCGGCCGGTCGACCATCATCAAGTTCGCCGGCTGCTACCACGGGCACGTTGACGCGCTGCTCGCCTCCGCCGGTTCCGGAGTGGCGACCCTCGGGTTGCCGGACACCCCGGGAGTCACCGGCGCCGCCACCGCGGACACCATCGTTCTGCCCTACAACGATCTCGCGCTGGTCGAGGCGGTCTTCGTCGAGCGCGGTGAGACGATCGCGGCGGTCATCACGGAGGCCGCCGCCGCCAACATGGGGGTCGTCCCGCCGCTGCCCGRCTTCAACGCCGGGTTGCGCCGGCTGTGCGACATCCACGGCGCGCTGCTCATTCTCGACGAGGTGATGACCGGGTTCCGCATCTCACGCGCCGGCTGGTGGGGCAACGAGGGCGCGATCGAGGACTGGTCGCCGGACCTGTTCACCTTCGGCAAGGTGATGGGCGGCGGGCTGCCGGCGGCGGCCTTCGGCGGGCGGGCGGACGTGATGGCCAGGCTCGCACCCGCCGGCCCGGTGTACCAGGCGGGCACGCTGTCGGGTAACCCGATTGCCGTCGCCGCCGGACTCGCCACCCTGCGGGCCTGCACCGATGAGGTCTACGCCACCGTCGACACCCGCGCCGCCGACGTGGCCGGGATCGTCTCAACCGCGTTGACCGAGGAGGGCGTGGCCCACCTGCCGAGCAGCGCCGGATCGCTGTTCAGCTTCTTCTTCACCGACGCCGCCACCGTGGTCGACTACGCCGGCGCCCAGGCGCAGAACACCGCCCGGTACGCGGCGTTCTTCCACAGCATGCTCGACGCCGGGATCTACCTGCCGCCGTCGGCGTTCGAGGCGTGGTTCGTCTCGGCCGCGCATGACGACGAGACGGTGGAGCGGATCGCCGCGGCGGCACCGGCGGCCGCACGTGCCGCCGCGGCGGTACCCGAACCGGTGACCGTCTCCGCCTCTCCCGAGGGGCGGGCATGACGGAGCCGACTTCGTTGACCCGGGTGCATCTGGTCCGCCACGGCGAGGTCTTCAACCCGGAGAAGATCCTCTACGGCCGGCTGCCGGGGTTCCGGTTGTCCGACAAGGGCCAGCAGCAGGCGAAGGTCACCGCCGAGTTCCTCGCGGAGCTGGACGTCGCGGCCGTGGTCGCGAGTCCGCTGGATCGTGCCCAGCAGACCGCTGCGCCCATCGCCGCGGCGCACGCACTCGCCGTCCAGGTCGACCCGCGGCTGATCGAAAGCCGCAACGCCTTCGAGGGCAGAACGTTCGAGGCCGGCCCGGCGGTGGTCCGGTACCCCGCCCTGTGGCGCCTGCTACTCAATCCGTTCCGCCCATCCTGGGGCGAACCGTACGACGAGATCGCCGCGCGGATGCTCGTGGCCGTCGTGGAATGGCGCGACGCCCACCCCGGTCGGCACGTCGTGCTCGTCAGCCACCAGCTTCCGGTCTGGACGGCTCGGCGTGCCCTGGAGAGAGTGCCCCTCTGGCACCGTCCCGACCGGCGGCAGTGCGGGCTGGCGAGCGTCACCACGGTCGTCTACCGGGACTCCGAGCTCGTCGGCGTCGAGTACGCGGAGCCGAACGGGCCGACCGCGAACACGCCTGGATCGGTCGGCGCCTGACGAACTCCATCGGTCCCGAGTCACCGGCGCCGGCCGTCGCTGCCCCGCCGGCCGTCGCTGCCCCGCCGGCCCTCGCGGCCCTGCGGGCCGTGCTGCCGTTTCTGCGCTGCCCCGTGTGCGGCCACGCGCTGCACCCGGCGGACAGATCCCTGCGCTGTCCCGCCGGGCACGACTTCGACGTCGGCCGCGGCGGCTATGTCAACCTGCGCACCGGCCGGACTCGGCGGGTCGTCGGCGACAGTGCCGTCATGGTCGCCGCGCGGGAGTCCTTCCTCGGTGGTGGCCACTACGGGCCGCTCACCGCCCGGCTGGCCCAGATCGCGCATCCCGTCCCCGGGGGGCCATCCGGGCTATCCGGGCCATTCGGGCCGCCCGGTCGGGTGATCCTCGACATCGGTGCCGGGACCGGGCACCATCTGGCCGGCGTGGTCGGTGCGCGACCGGRCGCCGTCGGCCTCGCCGTCGACGTCTCCAAGTACGCCCTGCGTCGCGCGGCGCGTGCCCATCCCCGGATCGGCGCGGTCTCCTTCGACGTCGCAGCCCCCTGGCCGGTGGCCGACCACGCCGTCGCCGTGCTCCTCGACGTCTTCGCGCCGCGCAACCTGGCCCAGATGCACCGGGTGCTGCGCCCCGACGGGCTGCTCATCGTCGTCACCCCCGGGCCGGGCCATCTCGCCGAGCTGCACGGCCCGCTCGGACTCGTCGGGATACAGGCGGGCAAGAGCGACCGGCTCGACGAACGGACCACCGGACGGTTCGAGCCGATCATCGTCGAGCACGTTGACGTTCCGCTCACGCTGAACACCGAGCAGATCGTCGACCTGGCTCTGATGGGCCCGACCGGCCATCACCGGGCGCCCGACCAGCTGCGCCGACGGGCCGAAACCGCCTTCCCCGGGAGCGCCACCGTCACGGCCCGTTTTCAGATCCGCGGTTACCGTCCGCTCCCGGTCCCGCCGGTGGCCGGCGGCCGGTGAGGCGGCGGAACGGTGCCCGCCTGGCAGATGAAGCCCACAGGTGTCCTTCGTCGAGAAGCCCATGCGCGTCTCGCGGCCCCTCCACCTACCCTGAGTTGAGTTCTACAGTTGGTCGTAGACAGGTTCCCGGGTGGGAAGGGGCAGGGCACATACTGGTTCGCGTGGCGGAGAAGGGATGGCGGTCCGCGTCGGATGACAGGTCGGACCCGCCGGTGACAGGCATTGCCCCGATGCGGCGGACGCGCCGGGCCTGGTCGGCCCGCCGTGTCCGCCGGGCGGGACGCATCGCCTTGGCCGCCGTGGCGCTCGCGGCGGCCGGGCTGCTGGMCGCCTGCTCCCCCGGGGCGAACTCGGTCGAYGCCACCGGTGGTGGGGGCTACGGCTTCGTCCAGCAGGCGGCCGGGCAGGACTTCGCCGCCCCCGGAAACCGGCATCCAGCACCCCCCCTGTCCGGTAAGACTCTCGACGGGACCTCCCTCGACCTCTCGTCCTACCGAGGGAAGATCGTTGTGATCAATTTCTGGGCCTCGTGGTGCGCTCCCTGCCGCGCGGAGACGCCAGGCCTGGTCCAGCTGGCCAAGGACAACCCCACGGTGGCGTTCCTCGGTGTCAACGAGAAGGACACCGTCTCCGGTGCGAAGGCCTTCACGCAGGACTTCGGCAGGTCCTACCCGAGCATCGTCGACAAGCTGGGCACCCTCGCCGCGGGCTGGCCGGTCGCTCCGGGCCTCCCGTCGACGTTCGTGCTCGACCAGAACGGGCGGATCGCGGCCCGGTTCACCGGTGGTGTGCTGCCCGACGACCTGAAGCCCGCGTTGAGCCGTCTGCAGGCCGAGGCGTGAGCGGGCACCGTTTGCCCGGGGCGGAGGACCCGCGGTGAGCGTGGTCGGGCTCATCACCGACGGGCCGGTCCTGCTCGCCGCGCCGGTCGCCGCCGCGGCGGGACTGCTCTCTTTTCTCTCCCCCTGCGTCCTTCCGCTGGTGCCGGGCTATCTCAGCTTCGTCACCGGCCTGTCCGGGGCGGAGCTTCAGGATCGTTCGAGGCGAGTTGCCGCCACCCCGGGCGGGCTGCCGGGCCGGGCACCGGCGATGCCGGCGGTGTCCGTAGCGGTGCCGGCGGTGCCGGGCATGGCGGTGGCCGGCGGGGCGGCGGTCTCCGGTGCCCTCGCCCGGGACGACGAGGGGACCGGGTCGCCCGGGCCGCGGCTGTACCGGCTGCGCGCGGGTGGGCGGGTCGCCGCGGGCACGGGTCTGTTCGTGCTCGGCTTCACCGCGGTCTTCGTGTCCTACGGCGCGGCGTTCGGTGGGCTCGGGCAGTGGCTCACCCGCCATCAGGTCGGCGTCAGCCAGCTTCTCGGGGTTGTCACCATTGTGATGGGACTCGCGTTCGCCGGCGTGTTCTCCCGGCTGTCCTGGGCGAACAGGGAGTGGCGCATCCACCGGTTGCCGGCGCCCGGCCTGCTCGGCGCGCCCGTGCTGGGGGTGCTCTTCGGAATCGGCTGGACGCCTTGCCTCGGCCCGACGTTGTCGGCCGTCCTGGGGCTGGCGGTGACGAGCGCGACGGCGCAGCGGGGAGCGTTCCTCTCCGCGGTGTACTGCCTCGGGCTCGGGCTGCCGTTCCTCGCCGTCGGACTGGCTTTCCGACGTGCCGTCGGCGCCCTGCGGGTGYTGCGACGGCATACCCGCATCCTGACCCTGCTCGGCGGCATGCTGCTCGTCACGGTCGGAGTGCTTCAACTCACGGGGGAGTGGGCCGACCTGGTTGCGAACCTACGGCCCTACGCCCCCGGCTTCTCGGAGACGCCGCTGTGACCTCCTCAACCCGTTCGAACRCCCGGCTCGCGCCTGCGTCCGGAACCGTCGATCCCGCAGCACTCGCCGTCGATCCCGCGCCACTCRCCGCCGGGTCCGTCGACGTCGAACCCATCGACACCGTCGAGGTCGAGTCCGACCTTGAGAAGTCCGACCTCGATTCCGCCGTCGAGTCCGCGGGATTCGACTCCGACGCGGCGGCCAGCGCGCGCCGTCTGCCCGAGGGGCACGCCGACGCCCGCGCCGCCGCCCCCGAGGCGTTCGATCCGCCGGACAGCGCGGCCGGTCCGTCGTCCGACGACCCCGGTACGCCGACCGGCGGACCGGGGCGCGCTCCCGGCGCCGGTGGCCGGTTCACCCGGCATCCGGCCCTTGCCCTCGCCGTCCGGTCCTGGCGTCAGCTCACCAGCATGCGCACCGCGCTGCTGCTGCTGTTCCTGCTGGCCCTGGCTACCGTGCCCGGATCGCTGCTGCCGCAACGCGCCATCAACCCGATGCGGGTAGAGCAGTACCGCGCCGACCACCCCACCCTCGGTCCGCTGCTCGACCGGTTCTCCGGGTTTGACGTCTTCGCCGCGCCCTGGTTCGCGGCGATCTACCTGCTGCTGTTCATCTCCCTGATTGGCTGCCTGTCGTCCCGGATCCGCTGGCATGCCAGGGCGCTGTTCACCGCGCCGCCGAAGGCCCCGGCCCGGCCCGGCCGGCTGCCCGGCGGCAGCGCCTGRACGAGTCCGATGGAGTCCGCCGACGCGATGGCGGCTGCCCGGCAGGCGCTGCGCCGACGGCGCTTCCGGGCCACGGCCACAGCTGGGGAGGCCCACGACGCGAAGGGGACTGCCGACCACTCCGTCGCCGCGGAGAAGGGGTACCTGCGCGAGACCGGCAACCTCGTCTTCCACATTGCCCTGGTGGGGCTGCTCGCCGCGGTGGGCTTCGGTTCCTGGTACGGATACTCCGGGACCGTGCTCGTCGTTTCCGGGAGCGGGTTCGCGAACACGATCATCTCCTATGACCAGTTCAACGCTGGTCAGCGCGTCGACACCGCGAAGCTGCGTCCGTTCTCGCTCACGCTGGACCGGTTCAACGCCACGTTCCAGCCAAGCGGCCAGCCGTCCGACTTCCGCGCCGACGTCACGTATGCCGCCGCGCTGAACGCCCCGACCCGCAAGGCGACCATCCGCGTCAACCATCCGCTGGTGATCGGCAACGCCAAGATTTACCTCATCGGGCATGGATTCGCCCCGCACTTCGTGCTTCGCGACGCCGCACGCAAGGTCGTCTGGGAGGCGAACGTGCCGTGTACCCCGCGGGACGGCATGTTCACCTCAACCTGCACCGTCAAGATCCCCGACACCGGACTGCCCGCGCTGGGCGTCCGCAAGGAGCCCCAGCAGCTGGCCTTCAGCGGCGTGTTCACGCCGACCACCCGCCTCGACCCGACCCAGGGATACGTCTCCGCGTTCCCCGCCGCCCGCGCGCCCGGTCTGACGATCACGGGATTCGTCGGCAACCTCCATCTCAACGAGGGCATTCCACAGAATGTCTACACGGTCGACACCCGCGACCTGCGCCAGATCACGATGACGGGTCCGGCGGGCAGCGAGCGCACCGCGCAGGTCCTGGCCCTCGACAACCCGCGGCAGCGCACCCTTACCGGGCTACCCGGCGGGATGAGCCTCGAGGCCGACCGCGTAGCCGAGTTCGCCACCTTCCAGGTCAAGTCCGACCCGTTCAAGGGTGAGGCGTTGCTCTTCGYGGTCCTCATCATCGTCGGGCTGATCGCGAGTCTTCGGGTGCGCCGCCGCCGGGTATGGGTGCGGGCCCGGCCAGCGGCCGCCGGTGGGTGCACGGTGGAGATCGGTGGGCTGTCCCGCTCCGACGCCGACGGGTTCGCCGTCGAGCTGGYCCAGMTCACGACCCTGGTCCGCGAGGCCACCGGGCCCGCGGGCACCGACCGGTCCGTGCCGACCGCCTCGGAATCGAGCGGCGCCGAACCAGCCAGTACCGAACCAGCCAGTACCGAACCAGCCAGTACCGAGCCGGGCAGTACCGAACCCAGTAGTACCGAACCGGGTGGCACCGCAGCCGGCGATGCCGCGTCGAGTGCCAGCGAACGGGAGCACTGATGGCGGTCAACGAGGGCGTAGCCAGCCTTTCCGATCATCTGTTTGGCAGCGGCGAGGCGGTGTACGCCACGGCGATGCTCGGCTACGCGGCCGAGTTCGCGTTCAGCCGGCTCGGCCTGCGCCACGACGTGGCTCAGGAGGCGGCGGCCGTCCCGGCACGGCAGGGGGCCGGGCTGCCGGCAGCGCTGATCGGGGCGGCGGCCGGCGGGATCGGCGGCGCCGCCGATCCCGCCGAGGCGGCCGGCCCGACCGACGGGGCCGCGACCCCGATCGACCCGTCCGACCCCGCCGCCGTGGCCCTCGCTGCGGCCCGGGCCCGGGAGATCGAGGCTGTCCGGCGGCGGGCGAACGCCGCGCACACGCTGGCCGCCGGTAACGACGGCGACGTGGCGGTTCCCGCGCGTGCCCGGTGGATCGGGCGGATCGCCGTCGCGCTGACGGTCGTCGGCTGGACGCTGCACCTGGGGTCCGTCATCACTCGTGGCCTCGCGGCGGACCGGGTGCCCTGGGGCAACATGTACGAGTTCTCGTCGATGATCTGCCTGATCGCGGTCACGACGTTTCTCGCCCTGATGATCCGGCAGCCGGTCCGGTGGCTGGGCGTCTTCGTCATGCTGCCGGTCGTGCTCTCGCTCGGTTTCGCCGGCACTGTGCTCTATGTCGCAGCGGGACCGCTGGTGCCCGCGCTCAACTCGTACTGGCTCAAGATCCATGTGGTCGGTGCGATCGTCGCCAGCGGGGTGTTCCTGGTCTCCGCCGTGACCACGGTGTTGTTCCTCGTCAAGGAGCGTTGGGAAAATCGGCTGGCCGAGGTCGCGGCCGGACGGGCTGACGCGAGCCAGGCCATGCAGCGCCGGGGCGGCATCGTCATGCGCCTGCCGTCGTCGGCGGCGCTCGACACCCTGTCCTACCGGGTCATCGCGTTCGCGTTCCCGATCTGGACCTTCGCGATCATTGCCGGGGCGATCTGGGCGGAATCAGCATGGGGCCGCTACTGGGGGTGGGACCCCAAGGAGACGTGGTCGTTCATCACCTGGGTCTGCTACGCCGCCTACCTGCACGCCCGCGCGACGGCCGGATGGCGTGGGCGGCGGGCCGCGGCGATCTCGCTGCTGGCCTTCAGCGCCCTGTTCGTGGACTACTACCTGGTGAATCTGGTCATCTCGGGGCTGCACTCCTACGCCGGCATCTGACCCTCCCCACGGCTGCTGCTCCCTGGTCCCGGCCTGGCCCCGCCGGGGAGAACGGGCGGGCCACCCGCAGCCTGCGGAGAACACCCCGCTCGGCCGCGTACCGGAACGACGGACCGCTGCTCGTCCCGGTGCGCGGAGCCGGTCAGCCGCGGGCTCGTGCCCCTGGATCCCCCGCGTCCATGCGGCTCAGCCGCGGGACGATGACGACGGAGGTCCGGCCTCGCCCTTGCGGATCCGGGCGGACAGCTCCCGCATGAAGTCCGGGTCGTCGTCGGGACCCTTCGGCCGGACGGCGGCCCGGCGGGTGCCCGTCCGCGCGCTGTACCGGCCGAAGCCGCCATCACGCCGGCTGTCGATGCCCCAGGACGATCGTTGCCCGAAGGCCGGATGGTCGGAGACCGGCCGGCGCAACGGCCGCTCGCCGACGCTGTTCGCGCGAGGTCGACCGAAGAAAAACCATCCGGCGGTGCCGAAGATACCAAGKAAGATCACTGCTACGATCCACGCGAGTTTGGGCATGATCCGAACCTCCTCGGGGGGTGTCCCGAAGACATCGATGATCGCGTAAGCCCAAACACCAATGATCACAAACGTCAGCGCGAGGCCCAGCACCGGCCGGTCGCTCCTTCCTGCTTTTCTTGATCGTTATGTCCGTCTTGGCCTGTCAGGTATGGAACATCCGATCCGCGGGCATCTAATCCCCGACCCGTGGCGAAACCCCCGACCCGTGGCGACGTCACGGACGGATGGCGCCACGGACGGGCGACCTCACCAGATGGGTCAGGCGAGYACGTACCGTCCGCTATGGCCCGCGACGGACGTACATGTCGTGGTGATGGCCGGCCCGTGTATCTCTAGTGTGCCTTCCGCGCCGGCTCCTCGTCCTCCCGGTCCGTTATCCGACGAGGCCGTGCCCGGGACGTGACGTGTTGAACTGGGATCGTGACCACCTGTGGGCGGTCGGGCATCCACCCGTGGCGACTGCGAGGATGGAGCTCATGGCCTGGGCGGATCTGCGTGCGTTCCTTGCTCATCTCGAAAGGCGGAAGGATCTGCGCCGCGTCACCGTACCCGTCGACCCGCGTCTCGAGGTCACCGAGATCGTGACCCGGGTGGTACGGGAGCGCGGGCCGGCTCTGCTGTTCGAGTCCCCGGCCGGCGCCGACATGCCGCTGGCGATCAATGTGTTCGGCACCGAGGAGCGGATGGCTGCCGCGCTCGGCGTCGAGGCGCTGGACGACATCGGTGAACGGCTCGGCGCGCTGCTGCGCCCGCAGCTGCCGATCGGCCTGTCCGGGTTGCGTGAGGCGTTCGGCAAGGCAGCGTCGCTCGCCTCGGTCCCGCCCCGCCGGGTCCGGACCGCGCCCTGCCAGGACGTCGTCCTCAAGGGTCCGGACGTCGACCTGTTCCGGCTGCCGGGGGTGCACGCCTGGCCGAACGACGGCGGGGCCTTCCTCAACCTCGGTCTGACGCACACGAAGCACCCCGAGACCGGGGCGCGTAACCTCGGGATGTACCGGTTGCAACGCCATGACGCACGCACCGTCGGCATGCACTGGCAGATCCACAAGGACTCCAACGCGCATCACGCGGTCGCCGAGCGGCGTGGGGAGCGGCTGCCGGTCGCCATCGCGTTCGGGTGCGACCCGGCGGTCACCTACGCCGCGTCCGCCCCCCTGCCTGCCGACCTCGACGAGTACCTGTTCGCCGGTTACCTGCGCGGCGAGCGGGTGGAGATGGTCGACTGCCTCTCCGTCCCGCTGCGGGTGCCCGCGAACGCACAGGTGGTGATCGAGGGCTGGCTCGAGCCGGGGGAGCGGCTGCCCGAGGGGCCGTTCGGCGACCACACCGGCTTCTACACGCCCGTCGAACCGTTCCCGGCGCTGCACGTCGACGTGATGACGATGCAGCGTGACCCGGTGTTCCAGACGATCGTGGTCGGTCGGCCGCCGCAGGAGGACGGTCCGATGGGCAAGGCCACCGAACGGATCTTCCTGCCACTGGTCAGGATGATGATTCCCGAGATCGTCGACTACGACCTGCCCGAGGCGGGGGTGTTCCACAATTGCTGCATMGTCTCCATCGAGAAGCGTTATCCGAAGCACGCGCAGAAGGTGATGAACGCGGTCTGGGGGGCCGGGCTGCTGTCGTTGTCGAAGCTGATCGTGGTCRTCGACGCCGACTGCGACGTGCACGACTACCACGAGGTCGCTTGGCGCGCCTTCGGCAACGTCGACTATGCCCACGACCTGATCACCACCATCGGGCCGGTGGACCATCTCGACCACGCCGCCTACGAGCAGTTCTGGGGCGGCAAGGTCGGTGTGGACGCGACCCGCAAGCTACCGAGMGAGGGTTACCGGCGCGACGGCGGCTGGCCGGAGGAGATCGTCATGGACGAGGCGGTCCGCGAACGGGTCACCCGCCGATGGAAGGAGTATGGCCTGTGACCGTCCTCCGTTTTTCTTGCCTAGCCAGAGGGACAAAAAGGACGCTGGGGCCTCTGGYTGGGCAAGGAACAAGGAGTGGTGATCGCGGTGAGTGACGCCGCGTGGGTGCCTGGCGCGTCGGAGTCGGTCGGGCGAGGGTCGGGAGCCGGCCCGGGACACGCCACCGGCCGGGTACGGGCGTTTCTGCGGCTCGTCGTCATCGAGCACTCGGTCTTCGCGCTGCCGTTCGCCTACATCGCGGCGCTCGCCGCCTCGTTCGCGGATTCCCGGTCGGTGCACTGGTCGGACCTCGCCCTCGTCACCGTGGCGATGGTCGCGGCCCGAACTTTCGCCATGGCCGCAAACCGGGTCATCGATCGCGMGATCGACGCCCGTAATCCGAGGACGGCGAACCGAGAGCTGGTCACCGGCGTGGTCTCGGTGCGTACGGCGGTCGTCGGCGCCGCGGTCGCGCTCGCCGTCTTCCTCACCGCCGCCGCGGCCTTGTCCTGGCTCTRCCTGCTGCTCGCGCCGGTCGCCGTCGCGCCGCTTGTCGTCTACCCCTACGCGAAACGGTTCACCGACTTCCCGCACGCCGTGCTCGGCATCGCCC